>JBCDJE010000700.1:0-2802 GCA_038748185.1 Bacteroidota bacterium | reverse complement strand
TGGTTCTTCTTGGTCATTAAAAATGCCTAAAGACGAGCTTTCTGGCGCGATACCCCATAACTTATTTGGTTCAGCTCCCATCTCAAATTCAAGCGTTCCTCCCAATAAAATATCAGCATGTTTAATATAGGTCTTATCATATTCATTCCCATTTAACCAAACTTTTTGAACATATATGTTTTCTGCTGATTGATTTCTTGCTACTATTTTAAATTGACTTCCATTTTCTAATGATATCACAGCTTCATCATACAAAGGCGCTCCAAATTGATAGGTCAAGTTACCAGGAGCAATAGGGTAAAAACCAAGCGTGCTGAAGATATACCACGCAGACATTTGACCCAAATCTTCGTTGTTGATTAAGCCATCTGGCTTATCAGAATACATGGTATTCACTACCTCACTTACATATTTTTGAGTTAACCATGGCTTCCCAGCCATATTAAATAAGTAAGGCATCTGATGACCGGGTTCATCTCCATGTCCATATTTACCTATAAAACCAGAAATATCTACATGCTGATGACCTTCTAGTTCAGTACTGTCATTAAATATTCCATCGAGCCATTTTGTGTAGGCCTCTCTCCCACCTTGTAATTGTATGGCGGCTGCCATATCGTGAGGAGTATAAGCAGAATAAGCCCAAATATTTCCCGAAACATAGTTACTCCTTAGTCCATTCCAAGTATTGGTTTTTAATTCAACTAATTCGCCAGTACTCAATTTAGGAAATAAGTAACCAGTGCCTTTATGAAAGAGATTTCGCCAAGCTTTACTCCTTTGGTTAAACAAGGTAGCATCTTCCTTTTTACCTAATTTCTCTGCTACCTTACCAATTGCCCAGTCATAATAATTTTGCTCTGTGGTTTTAGATACCGATGAACCTATTTCACCAGTTACATAGCCATACTTTATGTAACCATCCATACCATTTTGGTCGTAGTTCTGGCTGTGTTTAGTTTTATCGAATGCTGCTGCTTTAATAGCTGCGTAAGCTTCCTCAGCATTGATGCCGGGAACATCCTTTAAAACCGCATCTGCAATAGGTGAAGTCATATTGTAGCCTATCATGCACACATTATCATAGCCAATAGCTTCCCAACCAGGTAATATAAGTCCAGCCTCTGTATATCTTGAGATCATACTATTTACGATCTCTGCTGTTTTTTCTTGCTCAACAATAGTAAGCAACGGATGTAAAGCCCTGTAGGTATCCCATGTAGAAAAATTACTGTATTGAGGAATTGAAGACTCCTTGACCTCACCTTCTAAGAAATATTTTCCATCTACATCTGAAATAAGGTTTGGTGAAATAAAGGAATGATACATGGCTGTATAAAATGTCTTTTTTCTAGGTTCACTTTTAGTTGAGATAACTATCTTATCCAATTTCTCTTTCCATTGAGCTTCTGCTGCATTTTTGGCCAAGTCAAAGTCAAATGCTTCACCTTCTGCTTCCCAATTTGACTTTGCCCCTTTTTGCGAAACATAAGAAAGTGCCACTTCCACTTCTATTGCTTCTCCATTAGCCATATCAAAACAGGCAAAACCTCTAACATCAGCACCACTTAAATTTTTAATTCCCTTCTGTATTTCATCTTTTTTTCCTATACCTGCATTTTTAAAAGGCTTGGAGAAAACAACATAGAAATATACAGTTCGATCACCTGCAGTACCACTTTTAGATTTCTTATAACCTATGATTTCTGTAGCAGAAATAATATTTATACCAGTCTCATAAGCAAAATCTGCTATGCCATGTGTAGGGTCAATAGTAATGAATTTTTCTCCTACTTCATCAAAAGTATATCTATGATAGCCAACTCTTTTAGAAGTAGTCAATTCTACTAGTACATTGGCATCATCTAAAAAAACTTTGTAATATCCTGGTGATGCTGATTCATTATCATGTGAAAACCTGGAACGATAACCAGTTTCAGGATTTTTCTCCGTGCCGGGTGTGAGATGTAATTCCGAAGTAGGCATTAACAATATATCCCCCAGACCTGAAAGACCTGGACCACTTATATGGTTGTGGGCAAAGCCTTTTAGTACACTATCAGAATAATGATAACCCGAACACCAGTCCCAATTCTTAAAATCATTCGATGGACTCAATTGAAGCATGCCAAATGGAACCGTCGCTCCAGGAAAGGTATGCCCGTGAGCATCAGTACCTATCATTGGATCAACATATTCAATAACTTGTTTACTTTTATCATTTTCATGAATTGTATTACAAGCATAAATAAAAAAGAGTGTTATGATTAAATAGTAAGTGATTGTTGTGTTCTTCATTAGTAATGTTTGTTGTTTATTTGAATTACTCCTACTCAGTCATCTAAGAGGAAGTGGAGCGAAAACTTGGTGAATGATAGTAAACACCTTATTTTAACTCCTGTTAAACTAATTCTCAAATTAGACAAAGCAAGCTACAATAGATAGTATTAGCCAAAAAAAATGATTCTAACAGTTCTAATTTTTTTTATTATCCAAAGTGGTCTGTTTTCATTCTTTTCAGAATTTTCTCCACACTTCAAAATTGGAGTTGCTATCTTAATTGGTACAATTAGTTAAGCCCGAACTTAAATCATAAATTAGAGTTCCTAGCAAAAAAGTATGAAAAATAGCCACCGAGATTCGATTCAAGTGGATGATAGTAGATTTACTACAAACTGATCAAACCGCAGTACAGATCTTTAGAGTGGATATACTCATTAATTTGCAGCAAAAAAAGTTAGGTACTTAGAAAATACAACTAAAAGATGTAAAATAATTTCACTAAACACATTATTAACTTCA
>JBCDJE010000699.1:0-2807 GCA_038748185.1 Bacteroidota bacterium | reverse complement strand
GGACAATATAATAATTCACAAAATCCGAATAAAAAGAAACGTACAAAGTAATAGTATTATAAACCAATAAAGGGTATTTATTTAGTTTCAAGCCATGAAGAATCTTTATTGATAATATCAATTATATTAACCCTGAAGATAACATAAGTTTCTAATTAAACACAAGTGAAAATAAAAAAGATATTACTTTTACAGCTTAAAAGGTTTCTTTTCACCTGTTTACAAAATTGTAGCAAAACAACCTTTTAGTTGCTATGCAAACTTCTTTGTGCATTGAGACTTCTGTTGCGTTTTTATATGAAAATTTTATTTTTTTTAATTAATTACTTTTTATTAGTCACAAACCTACAAGCGCAAGTTATTCATTTTAAAAACTTTAGTCGAAGTGAAGGGTTACCTCAAAACTTTGTTTACACGATTCAAACAGGACCTGAAGGATACCTTTGGTTTGGTACAGGCGAAGGGTTATCTAGGTTTGATGGTACTAGCTTCCAAAATTTTGCACTCCAAAGTAATCATGAGTTTGTAACGAGCAGCCTATTAAGTAGCAAAAATACTTTATGGTTTGGCTTTTTTGATGGAGGTATAGGCTACTATAACCAATTAGCTGATTCTATTACACTGCTTACTATAAAAGGTGCACAAAGTAAAGTCAACAAAATTATTGAGATAGATGATGGAACAGTATTATTTTTAAACCAGAATGGAAGTATAATTAGTAGTTTAGACGGAGATATACGCTTGAAGGAAGCTATAGAGCCCACATTAATATTTTATGACGGCGTTTCCTTTGGGAAGGATCAACTTTTAGTAGCAAGCAATAAAGGACTATTAAAAGTAAGATTAACTGAAAATGCATACAGTTATCAAGTAGTTAACCAAGAAGTATTCTTTGTTATAGAAAAATACAATGACCTTTTTTGGGTTGGTTGGCACTCTGGTATTGCTACGATAGATGCAAGAAATTGGAAGATACGGGCTGTATTTGAAACAAGAACGCCTGTAAATGCTATTTTAACTGATAGGCACGCCAGATTGTGGGTAGGAACGAATGGTGATGGTGTTTTGCGCTTTTCTAATGCACAAACACTAACGCAGCAAAAAAACTTTACAGCAAAGCAAGGCTTATCAAGTGGCTATGTACAATCTTTAGGGCTTGATAGAGAAGGAAATGTTTGGGTAGGTTCTGCGGGTAGCGGTATAAGTATGTTTACAGGTGATGAGTTTACTTTGTATCAAAAAGGTATACTTAAAACTGGTGTAAATGCCCTTGAAAGACTCGGAGAAAAAGATTTTTGGGTAGGAACACCATCGGGGCTGATTGCGCTAGTGAATGGTATTGCTGAGAAGGTATTGCTAGCAGAAAAGTCTATTTCATCACTGAAAAAAGATAGAAAGAAGAACCTTTGGATAGGTACTGAAGGTGATGGTATTTGGCTACTTCCCAAGGGTGAAAATAAACCTATAAGAGTAACAGAGATTGAAAAAAGCGAGCTGAAATTTATCAATGACATTGAATTAGATAGCAAGGGTACACTTTGGTTTGCAAGTAGGTTACAAGGTGTATTGGCTTACAGTGAAACTGCAGGAACAACCATTTATTCCACTTCAAATGCGCTTTTACATAATAACATTCATGATATTTATTGCGATACAGCTGATAAAATCTGGTTGGCAAGTTCTGACCCTGGTTTAGGCTATATTAGTAATCGTCAGTTCTTTAAATTGGATGAGGTGTTTGCTTTCAATCGTTTTGAGATTAATTGCTTGCTGGGAGAAGCTGACGGTGGTTTATGGTTAGGTACTCACGGTGGTGGCTTGTTTTATCTCAGAGAAGATAGTCTTGTTCAGTTTAGTAAAACTGATGTTCTGCTTTCAGATTTTATTTATACGCTTGGTAAAGATAAAATGGGAGATATTTGGGTAGGCTCTCGTAATGGGTTAAATGTAATAAAAAAGTCAAATGGTAATTTTGTGCAGTTCAGCAATGAGAAAAGGACCTATGCAACATTAAATTTTGCTAAAAATGCATTTTTTGCTGATAAAAATAATGTGACTATTGGCGTAGAAAAAGGATTAATCACTTATACACATCGTCCTAATACAGCTCCAGTAGCACCGCTAGTTAAGCTTGAAAAAATAGAAATTAATGGCAATGAACAATCTAAGACGGCAAAATTGGTATTGCCTTATGGAAGTTACAGGCTAGGTTTTCATTTTAAGGCTGTTCATTTTAGTAATCCTGATCAAATAAAGTTTAGATATTATTTGTCGGGTTATGAAGCAAATTGGACTGATTTCACTGAGTTTAACAGTGCATACTATCCTAAATTAGAAGATGGACAATACCAATTATTTATTGAAGCAATAGATGCCGAAGGTATTAGTAATATTTCTCCTACTACTTTTTCACTTATTATTCAAAAGCCGTTTTGGAAAACATGGTGGTTTTATTTAGTAAGTATTTTGTTTTTTATCATCGCTGCCTTTAGTATTCACCAAATAAGGCTAAGACGGTTAATTAAAGCAAATGAGAAACTTGCCGATGCAAACGGAACACCGATACCTGTCTTGAGAGCCTTTATTGTAGCTGTATGCGCGTCTTCTGGTGGCAGTCGGCGCGCAAGTCGGGTTCCTATGTCTGCGAGCAACATGATCTACAGGTCCTCGGGCAGTCGCGGCACGCCGTTACTATCGAGCGATAGGATCCATGTGCGGGTGGCCTCGGAAATCTTTAGCGCGCCATATAAATGAGGAAACAGGTCGCCGCCCCTGGATGGCTCCCAACGTACTGGCCCCATTACTTC
>JBCDJE010000698.1:0-2808 GCA_038748185.1 Bacteroidota bacterium | reverse complement strand
GCGTCAGGGCTTCTTTCAGCCCCTCGGATATGTTTGCATGCCGAGCAAATAAAAAAAGGAGTTATGAAAATTAATTCATAACTCCTTGATAATCAGTGTCGGGGTGGCAGGATTCGAACCTGCGACCCCCTGCTCCCAAAGATGGTCTAGCATACTTCTTTTTAGCTATTGATCCTTGCATTTCTAATATTTATCAAACACTTACGAAATCGTTTTTTGCTTATATATTCTTGTATTTGTAATTGTAGAAGGAGGTGTTTAAACCATGTTTGAACTATTAGTTACATTTAGCTGAACAGAGAATTCACCACGGTAAGTAAACAAAGCGTATCTCAGAAATACTGGTGTCTTCCCATTTTTCACTTCTATACCCTTCACCTAGATAAGCTTCTTTTATGATTAACTTGACAAAGTCCGTTTTTTTCTTTTCAAATAGTATCTGTTGAGGTTCTCTTATATCTTTCAGTTCTATTGTTTTTTTTGTACCATCTGAAAATTCTAATATCGTTGTTTTTAATCTTCCATTTCTAATATAGCGATCACCAATACCATCGTTTTTCTTCAAGTTGTAACCATTATAAATCACAATCCCTCCGGTGTTGACAGCTTTGTTAAATTTAAAGACTAAATATTCTCCGATTCCATAACCCTCTCCCCCTTCCACCCAAGGGGTATTGAGATTTTTATCTACTATATTTTGAGGCAAATAATTTCCAATTTTACTTTCTTCTAAATAGCTTGATGCTTCTACTTCAAATTTTATATTTTGCTCAAACTGCAATAATTCTTGTAACTTGAGTAATTCAGGCTTTTTGTAAATATTATATACTTCAGCAGTTAGTTTAGCAGCAGAATCTCGAACCGTTTGTAATTGCCCAATAACATCTTGTAAAGAATCTTGAACAACGACCAGACTCTTGTTTGTCTCTTCTAGAGAAACAGTAGATTCCTCCAACTTTTTCTGTTCACTAGATAGTTGAAGGTAAAAGTAGATAGCAGAAAATATAGAACACAGAATAACTACTAAAATGATAATTGATTGAATTTTAATTGAGTTATCATGTCTTAAATCTTTTCCCACATTGTATTGGAATACTGGTTCTTCATTTTTATTTCTTTCCATATCTCAAAATTTCGATTCCTCTTAAGCGAGTGTAGAAATACATAGAAGTAAAAATACCGATAGTAGAGATACTACCTAAGTATATTTTATCTTCCAATTCTTGATCTACCGAAAAGGTGTAGAGTAATGCACCGAATCCACTCAATAGGACAGCGAACAAAAAAACTTTATAGATACTATCAAACCATTTATTTTGCTCAATAAGACGATTTGATTCTCTTACATCATCTTTAAGAAAATTAATAATATCAGGGGCATATGGAAGAATATCAGGTTCTCTCCGATCTGTTTCTTCGATAAGATATAGAATACTAGATCGTATCTGATTTAGATTGACATAGAAGTCGTTGATAGAAATGAGCCCATTTAGACGATCTTGCTCAATACGTGTTAGCCTACCGAGTTCAGCAGTAGTTCTGACTAATAGATTTTGATGCTCCTGATGTTTACTATATACTTCAGATAACCGCTTTAAGACGCCTTTGAGATCATCTTTACCGATCATACGAAGTAAATCGACTGGCAAATTATCCATTATTATAGCTGCACAAGGTTAATCAATTAATTTTTCATTTGTTTCCCCCAACTCCTCCCTCAAAACCTGCACCGCACCACTAATCCTTAGCATAGAAGTCCGTACTTGATGTGCTTCTTGCTCTAGGGCTTGAAGGCGTTCTTCTCCTTTTTTATACTCTTCCTCCAGTTGTTGGAGACGTTTTTTTAGTTGTGCTTTCATAAAGTTTATTTTTCAAACTAAATAGTATCCGTCTTTCCACCTGTTGTATTTCCTTTATCGTGTCCTTCTCTAATTTCACCCCATGCTTCGATTGCTTTCACAAAAATATCATCAACATAAATTCTAATCCAATACTTATTACGATGCTCTACCCAAGCAAAACTAAGTCTATGTCCTCCTCTACCTCTTATAATAGCACCCTTATGTCTTGGCTCTCTTCCTTCGAATACTTTACTTCGAGTTGTACCGTTTATATTTGCATTTCTTCCAATATTTAAATCGGAAGAAGCCTTCAAATGTACCGAAAATACTTCTCCTATTACGTGTAACTTAGTACTTGGAGTAGTTGTCCCTATTCCAACATTTCCAGAACCTGCTTGGATAACTAATTTAGTATCTGCATTGTTTTCAGAAGACTTAAATCGCCAACCCTCATTTTTATGTGACACAAATTCAGTCCACCACCCGGTTGCACGGATAAAGTGATGCTCCAAAGAATTAGTAAGCATAAGTTTATTCCCTCCTCCTGCTTTATTTCCTATACGAAGATTTTCATACTTATCAATAAGGAGAACTTCTTTCCCATTAGTTCCTAAAGCTAGCACATCATCATTCTGATTCATTATGGTCAATTTCTTAGTGTTTGCTCCACCATAACCAAGCCATGCTTTTCTACCACTATTGTAGCCCTGTGGATAAAACTGAAAATAAGCATGATCTCTACCCTCTATATTGATGACTCCTGCATTACCAGCAGCGTGTAGTGTATTTTTAGGATCAAAAGTGCCAACCCCTATACTGCCGTTTCTAGCTATTGCAAGACGTATTTTCTTTTTACTTTCTTCTTCATTATTACCAATTGCAGTGTGAAAATAAATACCATTAGGGGATTGTAGACGAAGGTTATAATTAGACTTTGTAACACCTATACTTTCGTAAGGCCAAGCAT
>JBCDJE010000697.1:0-2811 GCA_038748185.1 Bacteroidota bacterium | reverse complement strand
GAAATCCTTAACTACTTTACTTTCATAAGAATATTAAAAAACTAAACTAGAAAACTTGTAAATGATATTATAATACTAATCTAATTTCTATTTTTCCTTTTGTTACCTCTCTGGTTAACACCTATCTTTTTTTCTTTAGATGCTTCTTGCATTTTCATTGCATCTTCTAACCTCTGTTGGAATTTTGATTTCTTTTTATTTTGATTCTTTTTCTTATTCTCATCGAGCACTTTTCTAATCTTAGTTTCGTCAACAAACTTCCTAATAATTAATTGCTGGGCAACTGTAATAACATTTGATACAAAATAGTAATAAGTTAAACCTGAGGAGAAATTATTAAAAAAGAACATAAACATAACTGGCATTACATATCCTATTGATTTCATAGGACCTTGTACTGTAGTATTAATTTGATTATTATAATAAGTATACGCCAATTGTGAAAGCGTAAATAGTAAGGTGAAAAGACTTACATGTGAGCCATAAAAGGGTATTTCGAAAGATAGATCAATAATCGAATCATAAGTAGACAAGTCTTCTGCCCAGAGAAAGCTTTTTTGTCTTAGTTGTATTGCATTAGGAAAAAAATTGAAGAGTGCTAAAAAAACAGGCATCTGAGCCAGCATAGGAATACAACCACTTAGCGGATTTACTCCAACACGACTATATAGTTTCATTTGTTCTTTTTGCATGGCAGCCATATCGTTCCCATACTTCTCCTTCATTTCATCCATTTCTGGTTTTAATACCTTCATTTTGGCCATGGAAATGTAAGAGCGATATGTAAGTGGGAATAAAATGGATTTTATGATAAAGACTAAGATCAGAATAATGATCCCATAATTTAAAATATAGCCCTCTAAAAATTGAAACAGAGGAATGATTATATACAGATTAATTGTAGAGAAAAATGACCAGCCTAGATATACATTTTTTTCAAAGGATGGCGCAACTTCTTTACAGATATCATAATCATTAGGGCCAAAGTAGAAACGTAGATTGCTTTGGTAAACTTGATCGGAAATGGCAAGACTCACATTAGCAATTTTTACTATATTGTCATCAGCTTCATTAATTCTTTTAGCAATATCTAGGTTGGTAAAAGCTTGATCGGAAATTAGGGAAGCATTAAAAAATTTCTGTTTAATAGAAACCCAATTTACAGGTTCTTGTACTGTTGCTTTTTCTTCTGAAGTTGAGGTTTCACTAAGGTAATCAAAATCTTCATTTACTGTAAAGTAATTTATTGTGGTTCTCTGTCTACTTCTTTCTAAAGATTTTTCTACTCGCTTTATATGGTTAACCCAATCAAACTGTACAATGTTGTTGCTTCTTTCTTGAGTTAGATTAATAAACTCAGTATTATATGCTAATGTAAATCCACTACCATCAAGTTTATAAATCTTTTTTATGCTTTTTCCCTCATCTCCCTCTAATGAGAATGTAAGCGTATTTCCGTTAAGGTTAGCATTGTAAAACAGAGTATTTATATCTACTTGTCCGAAGCTAGTAGTAATAGTTTCACTTATAGTACTACTTGTATTATCTATTAGTATAAGTGCTTCTTTGGTGTGAGTTACATAGTTTTTGAGCAGCACTTTTTTTACTGTGCCTCCTCTGGTATCAAAAGTGATTTTTATATCTTTATTTTCAAGGACATATTCTTTAGATTTCCCTTTCATAAAAGCACCAAAGAACCCAAACTTTTCAGTAAGTAGGGAATCGGGTTGTGATGTTACTTGTTGTGAAACGCTCGGACTTGAACTCGTTGTTTCTGCCTCGTTATTTTGTTGAACTATTTCTTCTGTCTGATTATTCTCAGTTTGTGGAGGTGGTTCAGGTGAAAAGAAAAAGAAGTAGGTAAACAGTAGGAGTGAAATTAATATCAATCCTGTTGCATTATTTTTATCCATAGTTTATTTATATCCTCGCAGAAGCGATAGTTATTTCAAATATGAGTCGGTAAATAATTAATATTATTACCTTCTTTCAATAATTAAGGTGCAAAATTACAAGAAAAAAATTGCATTCCCGAAGTATAGAAGTTTTTTGCAGTAAACATTTTACTGTCCAGCCTTATAATTGATAGCAGCTTTTACAAATGAAACAAATAAGGGATGGGGATTTTCTACAGTACTTTTAAGCTCAGGATGAAATTGTGAGCCTATAAAATGAGGGTGATCTTTAATTTCCATAATTTCTACCAGATCTGATTCAGGGTTTATACCAGAAGCGATCATGCCTGCTTTTTCAAATTTCTCCATAAATTCATTGTTAAATTCATATCGGTGCCTATGCCTTTCATTTATATCTGTTTTTCCGTAAGCTTCATAGGCTAATGAATTTTTCTTAATTTTACAGTTATAAGCGCCTAGTCTCATAGTGCCTCCCATTTGTGTAAGATTTTTCTGGTCTTCCATAATATCGATCACAGGACTACCTGTTTTATTAACCATTTCTGTAGAATGGGCATCTTCCATATTTAAAACTTCTCTTGCAAAGCCTATTACAGCACATTGCAATCCTAAGCAAATGCCAAAAAAAGGTTTTTTTGATTTTCTCGCTATACAACTTGCAGTAATTTTACCCTCAACACCTCTTTCTCCGAAGCCAGGAGCTACTAAGATACCATCAACACTTTCTAGCTTTACTCTAAGTGATTCTTCTTCAAGTTTTTCTGCGTAAATCCATTATTGAGGGTCTTATTCATGCTGGTGCCGTTAATGAATGTAAGGTTGAAATAGAATGGATTCACGCAGAAAAACTTGAAGAAGAATCACTTAGAGTAAAGCTAGAAAGTGTTGATGGTAT
>JBCDJE010000696.1:0-2816 GCA_038748185.1 Bacteroidota bacterium | reverse complement strand
CCAATATATATTTCTCTGTAACAAACTCTAATTCTGGTATTAACTGAATTTGATTATAATATCTGTCTACTTGTTCTGAAGACATACTAAAAATACCTTCTGAAGTAATATTAACTCCCATACCATCTTTTACAATTGCTCTTTGCTCTTTTTCATCAAAAGTACTTTTAAGTAGTAAAGATTTATTTTTAATAATTTTAGTATCTAAAATAGATTTTCTACCCTGAAAAACTCTCTCTTGTATAAGATGAATTGTCTTTATTTCATTTAAGTTGTTTCCCCCTATTATTCTTATATAGTTATTCAGTATATCTATTGCTTTATTGCTTTGAGAAAAAATAATGCTTGCAGAAGATAAGTATATCGTTAGAGTCAAAAAGATGATTTTCATTGTCTGACTTAGCATTTACAGTTTAGTAAATTATTTTTTTAGCGCTCAAATTTAAAAATATTGGTCGTAAAACTTATAAAATAGTAGGTAACTGTCCTTCTAAATAGATAATATACTTTTAGAAACCGGGCAATATATATCTAACTTTATAGAAGTATCAAGACTTAATGAAGTCTGATTTTTGAGAAGTATGCTATCCTCAAAATGTATTATGAGTTCTTTAACAATCGGCAATACTAATTCATCTATACACAAGCGTATATTTTTTTTTCAACAAATATTTTTAACAGAAAAGTTATCCTCTGACACTTGCTTCGGGAATTCGTTTTATTAAATCATTAAACTCTTCAACATTTTCTTGACCTATGGTAAAGCAATCTACAAAGTCTTTAGCAAGTGTAAACTGCAAACATTCATCTGTTTTATTTTGTAATCTGCCGGCTCCCAATACTTTCATTCCAATAATTCCCTTGCCATCTTTTTTCATTTGCTGGAGAATTTTGGTAATCGTATTTACATCTGCATCCATGGAAACTCCGGCAGGATTGTAACGAACCAAGTCTACTTGCACCCAGTCAGAAGCGGCGGCTGCTTTCAAAGCAGAAAGTGTATGGCAAGAAACTCCATGAGTTCTGATAATACCATCTTCACGTGCTCGAGCGAGTACCTCCATAGCAGGTTTTTTATATTCAGGCCAATCTCCACTCATCATACAATGCAGTAGCATGATATCAAGATAATCGGTATCTAGCTCTCTTCTAAACCTATCTAGGTCATCTCTCATTTGTTTTTCAGTAGTAGCATGGGTTTTTGTAAGAATTGTTACCTTTTCTCTTGGTACTCTTTTAAGTGCTTCTTTTAAATGTGGATGTGTTCCGTATTGGTCGGCTGAATCCCAAAACATAATCCCATTGTCATAAGCATAGTGTAGCATGTCAGCTAAGCCTCTAATACCCAGTTTACGTGTTTGATTAGACCTACCTCCTACTCCATGAGTCCCTGTACCCATAGCAAGTCTGGTAACATTTAGGCCAGTGTTACCTAATGGGATAATATCATGTGCGTATTTTTTCTGTGTACCTGCAAACAAGTGGTGAGGAAAATGTTGTAGGGAAAAACCCATTGCTCCGGCAAGTGCTGCGCGCTTAACAAAATTTCTTCTTTTCATGAGATCGAAGGTTAAAAAATGGGAAGTAATTACAGCTTCTTCTAATTTAATAAAATCTTATGAGAGTTTAAAGTAAAATCAGTATTTCAAAAGCTTTTACTATTAGTTAAAATCATATTATAGCAAATATAATTTCGTATCATTAAGAATAGAAGACGGTTTTCTCAATTTATAAAGAATCATGCATTTAAATTAAACATTCTATCTTATTTAAAGATGGAATGTTTAATTTATGCCACATCTCATTTGAACTCTATATAATCTTTTTACCATACAAAATTAAATCCGGTCAAAACAGAATGAGAAAACATTTTCTTTGGGAATATTAGAAACTCATTTGGCTCAAAATCAATATCGTAGTTTACAGTATAAAAAAGAGATTTACCTAACCTTATATTGAAACCTCCCATTAAAGCTAGAGAATGAGTAATAGGCTCATAAACATTTACTCCAAATGAAGCTTTAGGGCGTAAAAAGCCTTTAGGATATATGTATTCTATATGCAATGGAATTTTATAGTAATTGGTGGTGGTAGAGCTGGTTTGAAGTTGTGTATGTAGTATACCTGTTCTAAAGAAAATTTTTTCGTTTGATCTTGGCATCCAAATATGAGCTATAACACCCTTTTGAAAATAGTTATTCCCAATTTCGTTATTACTCCACTGTAGGATACCTCCAAGTATTTCTATATTAAATTTTAATCCAGACAGCTTTTTCCCATAGACTATACATTCCTCACCTTTACAAACTACATTATGGTAATCTTCAGCCAGTTTTATGAGAGGACGATGTTCCGGCTTTTCAACTTTATATATCCGTGATCTAAAATTAGGGGCATCCTGCATAAAAGTGAGTAATTGCCCCATATGCTTAGTAGATTTTTTGTTATAAACTTTATCTCCTTCGTATTTTATGCCTTCTTCATATACGATTTCTGTAACTGGTACATCTTTTTTCCCCAAGTAATAATATTCCCCTTCCTCGTCTCTTGAATAATAAACGTCTACTTCACCATTGACTAAAAACTCTAAGAATACTTGTTTTCCTTTGATTTCTTTTGAAATAAAGTATTTACTATCAATAAAACGATATGAATGTATTTCATTAGGATAAAATTCTTGTTTAATGCTACCTTCCCGCTCGCGAAAAACGCAAACTTTTCTCATTAGTATGTCCCCTCTGTAATCTATAAACCCAAATAGTGTATCCCCTACTTCTTTAACAACATACCCAGGTTTGAAATGACTTTGTGCGTTT
>JBCDJE010000695.1:0-2820 GCA_038748185.1 Bacteroidota bacterium | reverse complement strand
GTCTGGTATTACAGGTTTGTTCAAGACTCGTGTTACCCCTGCTGTTTTAAATTGTTTTTTTGTCTCATCTGAAGTATCACCCGTGAGCATAAAAATCGGAATATTAGTATATTCGACCATACTATTCAGATAATAAACTGTTTCAAGCCCATCCATTTCAGGCATGTAATAGTCCATAATAATTAAGTCAAAACTACTCAGCTCAATTTTTTTTATTAATTCTTTTCCATTGGAAACCGGTTCAACTTTAATATCCCACTTATCTAAAAAAACAGTTAATACTTTTCGACTAATCTCATCATCATCGGCAATGATCACACTTTTTACAGTTTGCGTTCTAGCATTCTGCACCGTATTCATTGGTTCAACGGGCTTTTCAATTGATTTTACATAAGGTAAATATACATCGATTATTGAGCCTTTACCTTCTATACTTTTAAAATCTATCGTACCATTTAGCACCTCACATAATTGTTTCACGATACTTAACCCTAGCCCACTACCTCCATATAATGAAGATACTTTTGCTGCTCCCTGCTCATAGGGGTTAAAAATTCGCTCAATTTTATCCGATGGAACGCCTATACCGGTATCTAAAACTGTAATTTTCAATCTTTCTTCATGAACATCACTGGTTTCTACCGACGTTTTTATAACTACTCCACCTTGTGTTGTAAACTTTACCGAATTACCTATTAAATTATATAATATTTGCCTTAGCTTTATCGGATCTAGATAGGCATATCTAGGAAAGTCTTTTGTATGAATAAATTTTATATATAAACCTTTCTCTTCAATTTTAAATTGGAAAGAAGCCATTACTTCATTTATAAGGTCGTATAGGTCTGTATCTTGGGGATGTAATGAAACTTTTCCTTCTTCTATTTTTGAAAGATCAATTACATCGTTTATAACTGAGAGTAAATGCTTAGAAGTTGCCTTTAAGGCATATAAGTAATCCTTTCTTTTTTCTTCAGAAGTTTCTTCATTAATGAGTACGCTAAGACCAGAGATGCTATTGAGAGGCGTTCTGAGTTCATGGCTTAGTTGTGCATAAAATTTCGTTTTAAACTTTTGTATTTTGTTGAGCTCTTCATTTTGGAAACGCAATAAGTTTCTCTCAATATTAAAAGCACGTTGTCTCATTTCTAAAAACTCTCCACTAATTGCATTTTCATTTCTCTCTTGTTGGATATTAACTAGGTATAGGTAATGGGTAGTTAGATCTTGTAATACCCACATTGTTGCCAACTCGTTATTGTACTCAATTCGCTCTAAGATAAAATCGAAATACAATGTACCCGATTCGTTAGAAAGATTTATACAAGGAAATTTATGTTTTTCTCCTAAGGGCATTCCGCTATATAAATCTTTATGGCTTTCTAGAAAAGTGAACTTCTCAAATAAAGATTGCTTAGAATGGGTTAGTACTAAAATGGTATCGTCAGATTCTAAACAAAAGCCTTCATCATTAAAAATGACGAACTGCATATTTTTGTTAAAAAAAGCCTTTTTGTATTTACTAAGCATTTTATAATAATAATCCGGCTACTTTAAAAAAAAGTGCATCTACATTTTCTGAAGTTTTAGCACTTGTAAGTAGGTCTAAAGGTATATCAAACTGTTCTTCTATAGCTTGCAGATTACTTTTAGGCAAAAGGTCTTTTTTGTTGCCTGCAATAAACACCGGGATATTATTTAACTCGCTTTTCAATGCTTCAACCTCTGCAGAAAGGTTTTCATAAGTTGCAGGACGGGTTAAATCAAAAACATAAATTACTGCATGGGTACCTAATTTGTAAGTTGTCGGAACTTTCACTTGTTCCGATTCTCCTGCTAAATCCCAAATTAATAGGTTCACTACAGTACTATTAATGTTAACTATCTTTTTATCGATATTCACACCAATAGTTGTTTTATAAATTTCAGAAAATTTTCTGTGAACGAACTGCCTGATCAGAGATGACTTTCCCACCCCATATTTTCCCAAGAGAATTACTTTTTTACTGATCATGTTTATAACTTGTTAAAGAATGCTTCAAGTTGCACTGTAAACGCCTTACTATTCCTAGACGCCAAGTCTTCGTTTTGGTCACTTTGCAAAATTCTATTTGAAAAATCCCAAATTTTATCATCAAGCTTTGATAGATATGATTTATTAATCACACCACTTATCACTACTGCAATATAGAAAGTGTGTAAATTTCTTACTAATATTTTAGTAGTTTCATAATCCACAAGTTCAATTTCTTCCTTTTTCTCAGATAATGCATCTTTGGCAAAGCCTTTAATCGCAGTAAGCATTCCAGCTACCATATCTTGGTCAATCGCTTCTTTTTTAGTGTAACTACCTAGTAAAATGCCTGAGTGCTGCTCTATTACAAAAACTTGCTCTATTAAAGGCTCCTGTAAATCGGCAATAATGTTTTCTCCAGTTTTATTCCCTTTAAACCAAGATTTTACATATTGCCACCACACTTCTATAGAAAAGGTTTTATCAACATAGTTATCAATGCGTTCTGAAAGCACTTCAAGCTCTTTTATTATATACTTTTTAACCATTTTACCTAAAATAGGATACAGTACATCTACCATCTCATTTTGTGCTTCTCTGATGCTATTTTTAAGCGCACTTGCTATAAAAGGAGCAAATAAATCGGGGAATTTTTCTTGCAGACCTTTGGTGTATTCTGTTAGAATTGGCTCTAGATGAACTTGCAGTTTTTGCTTGTCATGTATTTCCTCAGCAACAGCTTCTAATTCTTGTTGGAAATTTTCAAGCCTCTCCCATTCTTTTTTAAGAATGATTTCTTGTAGTTG
>JBCDJE010000694.1:0-2825 GCA_038748185.1 Bacteroidota bacterium | reverse complement strand
CCATTACTTTAATTTTGTTTTTTTAACATGCAAATATGCACCAATTTTATTGCCTATTCAAAGATTTATGACAAAATGACGTGATGCCTTTTTATTTATCAGAAATATCGGCGCAAAACGCAAAATGACCTAGAGAAAAAGTAGCTTTGAACTTACCAGAATGACAAAAATTTGTTTATGCATCTCGAATGGTATCACTATATACTTATGCTTTTGGCAGGAGCAAGTGCAGGAGTAGTAAATACACTTGCCGGTAGTGGCTCTGTATTTACCTTATCCGTACTAATATTTGCAGGTTTGCCTGTTGATATAGCAAATGGAACAAACCGTATTGGCACTTCTGTGCAAAGTTTAATTGCTACAAACACTTTTTACAGAAATGGAAGATTGCCTTTTACGGCTAGTCTAAAATACACTTTACCCACATTAATAGGCGCTCTAATAGGTGCAATTACTGTAGCAAAAACAGATAGAGATAACCTTGAAATCATTATAGGAATTATTATGATTTTTCTGTTATTACTTACCATTTTTAAACCTCAACAGTATTTTAAAGCCAAAACACTAAGTGGTAGTTATCCTTGGCTTGAAAGAATCATTTTTTTAGCCATTGGCTTTTATGGTGGTTTTATACAAGCTGGGATTGGTATATTCTTATTAGTAGCGCTTAATACACTTAGCTCTTTTGACATGCTTCAAGCCAATGCTGTGAAAATTTTAACAGTAATGTTATTTTCGTTACCAGTGCTTCTAATATTCATTTACAATAAGCAAGTGAATTGGATATTGGGCGGTTGGGTAGCAGTTGGACAAGCCTTAGGTTCATCTATTGCCGCCAAATTTGCAGTTAGGTCTTCTAATGCAGGTACATGGATGAAGTTCTTACTCATTGGTATGATGCTCATTACCATTTTAAAAGTATTTGGTTTTTTTGAGCTTTTTTTAAGCTAGTATCAGAAAGCATAATTCATTTATTTCTCAGAACAGATTAGTTAACAAGTCTTACTTTCTTCTAAAAGCGCCTTAAAATACGCTTGCAAACGCATTTTATAATTTGCCAACATACCATAGAAGTAAAAATTAACTATCTTGCTTTTTTAGCAAACAATGCTGATAGCAGTATGAAACGCAGAGATTTCATTAAACTTTCTTCTTTATCAATCTTACCAATTATTGCCTGTAAGGAGAAATATAAAAGCTTAGGAAGAAACAGTTTTGACATTGCTATTAATTCCGATATGCCTACCGGGCATCTTATAATGGAGAGTGAGCAATTTGCACAAGGTAAAAGCTATGATACAAATTTGTTGGTAGTAGGAGCTGGTATAGCTGGTCTAACAGCAGCGGCAAATGCACCTGATATGGATTGTATTGTATGTGAACTTTCAGATCGTATTGGCGGCTCTTCTGGGAGTGAAACACATAATGGAGTGGCATTCTGCCAAGGAGCTCATTATGACCTAGTATATCCTAAGTATTTTGGTGAAGATTGCTTACGCTTTTTTGAAAGTTTGGATATTTTATTTTTTAATAAACATGCTGCATTGTGGGAATATACTGACAAACAATACCTTATTAGTACCGATTATGAATCGCAATGTTTCTCAGGAGGGCAATTTAGAGATGATGTATTGGTAGAAGGAGAAGATTTAGATAAATTCATGAAATTCATGGATGCCCAATTGGGTAACTTTATGTTACCTACTAGGCTTATTGATGAAAAGTTTAGATCATTAGATCAAGAAGATTTTTTAACCTATCTCAACAAGCATCTTAGTTTAAGTACTGATTTTATTCGCGCTATAGATTACCAAATGTTCGACGATTTTAGTGATGAAGCAAGTAAAATTTCAGCTTTGGCAGGAATGTATTACTATGCCAATCGTCCTTACCACACATCTGAGATAGAAATTTTCTCTCCTCCTGAAGGCAATTACTATTTTGCAGAAAAGATTGCTACAAAAATTCCGGAAGACCAAATATGGACAAAGCATTTGGTAAAGAAGATAAGTAAAGTAAAAGAGGGTTTTGTGGCAGAAGTGGTAGATGTGGCAACAAAATCTGTAAAGAAAGTTACAGCGACACACCTTATTTACGCAGGACAAAAACATGCACTAAAATATGTTTTCCCTGAACAGCACTATCTTTTTGAAGCAAATCAGTATGCACCTTGGATGGTAATTAATTTTGTTTTAAAAGAAAATGACCTCAATAAAGGATATTGGCAAAATGAAATAATAGTACCTGAAAAATCTTTTCTTGGCTTTGTAGATTCTGATGCACAGTTTAAAAAGAAAGATGAGGCTCGTGTTCTTAGTGCTTATTACTGTTTCCCACAATCAGGTAGAGAAAACTTAGCGAATATCAATCGAACCGCTCAACAAGTAGTGGCGCAAACTACCGAAAATATAGGATGGTATTTTGGAATGAGACCTAAAAAGTTTAAAAAAATTATTGAAAAGGTATATATCAAAGTAATGGGACATGGCATGCCCATTCCAATACCAGGATATTTATTTAATGATAAAAACCATAAAAGAAAATACAAGGACTTAGTGTTTGCTGGAGTAGATAATAGCAGACTGCCTTTATTACTGGAAGCTGTTGATTCAGGTTTATGTGCTATAAATGAAATTTTTTCTCATAAAATCTCAACTATACTTTAGGGTTTTTCATCTGTTTGAAATTTTTTGATTTCTGAATGTGCAAAAAATTTGAATACATTCAGGAACTCACATAAATTTTAATCATTCTTTTTTATGAAGTTGGAATGATGAAAATTCATGTTCATTTCATTATATTGTATTACAAGTAATATACTTTTT
>JBCDJE010000693.1:0-2829 GCA_038748185.1 Bacteroidota bacterium | reverse complement strand
TGTTAGTGGAAAACGAAGATGGGGCAAAAAGAACGCTTGAAGTAGATGTAAGTGAAGAGGGAAGGTTAGGGTTTTATTATAAATCATTATTGACTCCTTCTATTTATAAATATACTTTTGCTGAAGCAATTCCCAAAGGTGTTGTTGATGCATTTTCTGTTATTACTGTGCAACTTAAAGCTTTTAATAAAATTTTTAAAGGCGAGGTATCAGCATCAAAATCTTTGAGTGGCCCTATAGGTATTGCAAAATTCTTTGGAGGAACTTGGAACTGGATAAAATTTTGGACTATTACAGGTATGCTATCTATGGTACTTGCATTTATGAATCTCTTACCAATTCCCGCATTAGATGGTGGTCATGTTGTTTTTCTTACTTATGAAATTGTATCGGGAAGACCTCCATCAGATAGTTTCCTTGAAGCTTCTCAGAAAGTAGGGATGGTACTACTGCTTTGCTTAATGGTATTTGCTTTTGGCAACGATATTTACAAATTATTTCTACCCTAAATCAACTTAATAAATTCAGAGGAAGTTTTTGCTTTCTATGTATTTCAAGAATGAGGATTAATTGTAAAAAAGAACCTAATCTATTAGGTTTTTTTACATTGCCATTTCAGAAAGGAACTTTATGCGCATGAGCCTTATTTCATCTTCTGAATAATCTTCGTCAAGTTCATCGAGCGCAGACTGAATATCATCAGAATGAGATTCCATAAAATAATCCCATATTTCATCTTGTTTATCATCATCCATTATCTCATCGATGTAATAATCAAGATTTAATTTAGTGCCAGATAAGCATATATGTTCTATCTCTTCAATTAGCTCATCGTAATCCATATTCCTATCTTCGGCAATTTCTTCCAGGTCAACCTTCATATCAATTTGCTGGATGATCTGAATTTTATTTTTTGATTTATTGACTTTAGACTTTACAATTACATCGGAGGCAGTTGTAATATCATTTTCTTCTACATAATTGCTAATCAAATTGATAAAAGGTGTGCCAAACTTTTTTACCTTACCTAAACCTACACCATTTATTTTAGCAAGCTCATCTTCAGAACATGGGTACACAGTTGCCATTTCTTCTAATGAAGGATCTTGAAAAATAACGTAAGGTGGTAGCCCTTTTGACTTTGCTAGCTTTTTTCTTAGTCCTTTTAGCATTTCAAAGAGTTGCTCGTCTGAAGCTTGTCCATGAGTTACATTTGCGCTCGCATCTTCATCTTCATCAAAAGAAGCACTGGAGTAATCGTGATCTTTTGTGAAAATTACATGATACGGATTTTCTATATAATCCCTTCCCCTATCAGTGATTTTAAGAATCGAAATATCGTCTATATCTCTAGATAAAAAGTAATGGATCATAGATTGTCTTATAGCAGAAATCCAGAAGGCATCATCTTTATCTTTCCCAATACCGTAGGTTGATAGCTTATTGTGATCGTAACTTTGCACATATTGGTCTTCTTCTCCGCGGATAATACTACTAATATGCTCCATACTAAATCTTTCGCCTGTTTCATATACAGTTTTGAGTACAATGTTAATGTATTTTTCCGCATTAAATTCTTCACGTGGCTTACGGCAATTATCACAGAAATCGTAATCTTTGTTGAGGTATTCTCCAAAGTAGTGTAATAGTTGCCTGTGTCTGCAAACTGAAGAATTTGAATAAAAACTAACTTCTTTTAAAAGGTGTTTTGCATTATCTCTTTCAGTAACCGTTTTATCTTTGCTAAACTTCTCAAGTTTTTGAATGTCTTTCTCGCTGTAAAACATGAGGCAGTGGCTATCTAGACCATCTCTACCAGCGCGGCCAGTTTCTTGGTAGTAACCTTCGATAGACTTAGGCGCATCATAGTGTACTACAAACCTTACATCGGGTTTATCTATTCCCATGCCAAATGCAATGGTAGCAACAATTACATCTGCATCTTCACTTAAAAAAGCGTCTTGATTTTTTACTCTAGTTGAAGCATCCATCCCAGCGTGATATGGTAGCGCTTTCACTCCATTTACTTGAAGTAATTCTGCAATTTCTTCTACTTTTTTCCTACTGAGACAGTAAACAATACCTGCCTTTCCTTTGTATTGGTGAGCAAACTTTATTAATTGCTTTTGCGTATTTACTTTGGGTCTAACCTCGTAAAAAAGGTTCTTTCTATGAAAAGAAGAAATAAATACATCAGCAGCTTCCATACGCAAGTTCCTTTGAATATCAGAACGAACTTTTGGTGTGGCAGTAGCAGTTAAAGCAATTATAGGGAGTCTAGGATCAACAGTTTCTATAATCGATTTAATTTTTCGATATTCAGGTCTAAAATCGTGGCCCCACTCCGAGATACAATGCGCTTCATCGATAGCAACAAACGATAAATTTGCCTTTTTAAGCAAATTAATATTGTCTTCTTTTGTAAGTGATTCAGGCGCTACATAAAGTAATTTCACTCTTCCTTCAAGTACTTCTTTCTTTACCTTATTGGCTTCAGATTTTGAAAGGGTAGAGTTTAGGAAATATGCGTTTACTCCAAAGGCATTTAATTGGTCAACTTGGTTTTTCATTAATGCTATAAGTGGAGAAATTACGATAGCGGTCCCTTCTCTAATAAGTGCCGGTAATTGGTAACATAAAGATTTACCAGCACCCGTTGGCATAATTACAAATGAATTTCTACCATTTAAAATGTTTTCTATAATCTTTTCTTGGTTACCCCTAAACTGATTATATCCAAAAACTTCTTTAAGCTTAGACTTTAAAACGCCTTCATGCTCTGTGGTCAACATCTACAGACAGATAAAATTTGTGAGGAATAAAAGAATA
>JBCDJE010000692.1:0-2834 GCA_038748185.1 Bacteroidota bacterium | reverse complement strand
TTTTCCTATTGATTATAGCTTTATGAAATAATTAAGCTTCATTAAAAAAATATGGAAACCTCTTGCGAAATAAAAAAGCTGGGAAAGAATGATCAGCTGTTAGCCAAACAACTTCTAGAAGAATGGTATAAAGATGATGGTCAGCTAAATCCTTCCTTTCCCAAAGAAAAATACCTCTCAAGCTTACTCAACAAAGAAGATTTTCATGCTTTTGTCGCCGTAGTAAATAATTTAGTAGTAGGCGGGCTAACTGCTTATGAGCTGCCCATGTTTGATGTAGAAGCAAATGAAATGTTTCTATACGAAATAGGAGTGAGTAAAGCTTATAGGCAGAAAGGAATTGCTAAAAAACTTATTGAAGCTTTAAGAGAAGTTTGTTTTTCTAAAGAGATAAAAGTAATATTTGTAGGTACTTCAATGGATAATGAAGTTGCTAAGAAACTTTATGAAACCACAGGTGCTGAAATTGAAATAATTCCATGGTTCACTTACAATTTGAAATAAACGCCTACATTACCTAAAGTAAGGATAAAATGGAATGGAGTTATCAAGAATTTAAACCTTCAAAAAAACTAGGTACACTCATCGATGCTTATTGGTTTTATTCTGATTTTTCTGGCACAAAAAATAATAAGGTATTACCAGATGGATGTGCTGATCTGATTTTTAATCTTGGTGTGGCAACGAGCAAAATATCAGAAGAAACGGCTATTGTTTCTGGCATGATGACCAGATATTCAGTAAGTACGTTTAAAAAAGGAACTTCACTTTTGGGTATTCGCTTTAAACCCGGACAGTTAAGTGTAATTACTGAATTACCGCTTTTTGAAATTAAAAATAAAATAATTGATAGTAAGGAAGCCCTTCCATATATAAAATGAAACACTATTTCGCAATTAAAAGGTTTGAAAAGTATACAAGACAGAATACTATCAATGGAAAAATGTTTGCTTAGATTAATAGCTTACAAGGAAATTCCTCAAGATAAACTTATCACTTCGGTTACTGATTTTATTTTACATACTCAGGAAATAGTAAGCATCAATAATTTAGCAAAAGAACATGGTATCAGTTTACGTCAATTAGAAAGGCGATTTAAGGCAAAAGTAGGATTGACTTTAAAGGAATTTCAATGTGTGACTCGGTTCACAAGAACAATGAATAGTATGCGCAATAAACCTGCCCAGAGTATTTTAGCAGTTGCATTCGAAAATGGCTATTACGACCATTCTCATCTTACAAATGAGTTTAAGAAAATGAGTGGAAGTAATCCTTCTAGTTTTAAATAATGTCGTTTTTTTCCAAAGCATTTAGATTCTCCAAAGCATACCTTTGATTATCGTCAATTTAAAAAAATAAAAGTTATGCAGTTACAATCGCTAACCCCCAATTTAATGGTAAAAGATGTGAATGAAACATTAGATTTTTACATCAATGTATTGAATTTTAAACTCCTAGACACAGTTCCAGAAAGTGGGAGTTTTGACTGGGGTTTTGTAGAATCAGGCGAGGTAAAACTCATGTTTCAAAAAGAGACATCTATAAAAGCGGAATACAAAGAACTTGAGCCCTACGAAAAAGGAGGTGCGCTAACAATGTATATTCGAGTCGATAAAGTAGACGAATTATACAATTCTATGAAAGATAAGACCACTGTGGTAAAGCCGCTATCTAAAACTTTTTATGGTGCCAATGAATTTGCTATCGAAGACCTCAATGGATTTATTTTGACTTTTTCGGATATTTTGGAATAAGGTAGAAAATAATAAAATTTACAGCTATCCTACTGATCTCTTAAGCACTTGGCAGGGTTTAATGCGGCTGCTTTTAGCGCCTGAGAACCTATTGTGAGCCAGGCAATAATCATCGCAAGTATACCAGATAAAGCAAAAAACCAAATTTCGAGATCAATTCTAAAAGCAAAGCGTTCTAACCATGTACTAATAGCCCAATAACTAAATGGTAAAGCAAAAGCAATGGATATTAAAACCATTCTAGTGAAATCGGTAGTGAGTAATAAAAGAATATTCCACGAACTTGAGCCTAATGCTTTGCGAATGCCGATTTCTTTTATCCTTCTTTCTGCTGTAAAGGCGGCTAGTCCAAACAAACCCAGACAAGAAATGAGTATAGCAAAACCAGCAAAATACTTTGAAAGTGCTGATACTCTTAACTCGGCGGAGTACATTTCTCGATATTCTTCATCCAAAAATTGAAAATCAAAGGCAAACCCCGGATTATATTCCTGATAGAAATCTGTCAATCGAGCGATCGTCTCTTTTTCTCGGCCAGCTTCTATGCGTGCCATAACAGACCAATTATGTTCTGTATTTAATACAAAGAATAAAGGATTTACTTGTTCATGTAAAGATTGAAAGTGAAAGTTTTTAGCCACACCAATAATTTCTAAATCGTACTGATTCCATAACCTTATGGTTTTTCCTATGGGGTCTTCCAGCCCCATAACTTTAATGGCAGCTTCATTAAGTATAATCTTAGATGTATCAGTACTAAATTCTCGTGAGAATGAGCGCCCTTCCTTCATTTGTATACCTAGTGTTTCAATCATCTCATAGTTTACACGCACATTTTCAAAAAGAATATTAGCTTCAGGGTCTTTCCCTTCCCATTCCAGTCCCATAGTATTGTTATTTCTGCCCAAGAGATTATGACCAATGCTTGAAGCCTTCACTATTCCAGGTTGTTTTCGTAACTCCGTTAGAAAGGTTTCTTTATTATCTGATACTTTTCCTTCTATAGGAAAGTAAATGATATTTTCCTTATTGTATCCTAGGTTCTTATTTTGTACAAATTCAATTTGCTGATAAATGACC
>JBCDJE010000691.1:0-2846 GCA_038748185.1 Bacteroidota bacterium | reverse complement strand
TTGAAATAGAAAATTTTGAAGAAATTTCTAGACGAGTAACAACTTAATACCTTTTACATTGAAAGACCAAGAAATTACGGTATCACACGCAGGTGGTAAGATTAAGCTAGATGTACCACTTACGGCGTCTAAAAGCGAATGCAATAGAGCATTAATCATTCAAGCATTATCTGAAAATCAAACTAGTTTAGGAAATATTTCAGAGGCACGCGATTGCCAAACAATGATAAGGCTACTTGACAGCGACGAAGTAGTACTAGATGTATTAGATGCAGGTACTACTATGCGATTTTTAACTGCTTATTGTACCGCAACTAATAGGGAAAGTATCCTGACAGGAACAGCTAGGATGCAAGAAAGACCCATCAAAATTCTTGTTGAAGCATTAAAATCATTAGGCGCTGATATCATTTATCAAAAAAATGAAGGCTTTCCCCCAATACATATAAAATCATTTAATCAACAAAAAAAGGACATCTCTATACCAGGAAATGTTAGTAGCCAATATATTTCTGCGCTCTTAATGGTTGCTCCAA
The DNA here is from genome assembly GCA_038748185.1 of Bacteroidota bacterium. Taxonomy (GTDB): domain Bacteria; phylum Bacteroidota; class Bacteroidia; order Cytophagales; family Flammeovirgaceae; genus Chondrinema. Next base: position 2,310 of record JBCDJE010000691.1, on the reverse strand, counting down.
AATTACCATTAGGATTAACACTGCATCTTGAAGGTCAAATCACCTCAAGACCATACATCATGATGACCCTTCAGCTTATGTCACACTTTGGCATTACATATACTTGGGAAGATACTGTTGTCAACATATCACCACAAGTTTATAAAAGTAATGATTATGTTATTGAATCAGATTGGTCTGGAGCAAGCTATTGGTATAGCATTGTTGCTTTAGCTAAGGATGCTGAAGTTAAATTACTTGGCTTGAGAGAAAATTCTCTTCAAGGAGATAAAGCAATAGTTGATATTATGATGCAACTTGGTGTGGAAAGTACTTTTGACCATGATGGTGTGTTACTAACTAAAATACCCCATCAATCTGAGTTTGATTACGATTTTAGTCAATGTCCTGATCTTGCTCAAACAATTGCCGTTATATGTGCTGCCAAAGGTATTAACGCTAAGTTAAGAGGCTTAGAAAGCCTGCGTATTAAAGAAACAGATCGAATAGCTGCATTGCAAAAAGAATTGTTAAAAGTGAATATCCAAGTTAAGGTTGAAGGAGATAGTACTATCGAAGTAGTTCCTTCATCATTACAAATAAATTCTCCTAATTTTAGCTCTTATGAAGATCATAGAATGGCAATGGCTTTAGCTCCATTAGCACTCTTAGGGAATATAAAAATAGATGAGCCAGAAGTAGTGAATAAATCGTATCCTACTTTTTGGCAACATTTAGAAAAAGCAGGCTTCGAGATAGATTAATGTCTCAATTAGGGAATGGGAGAAAATCTGCCTTCTTTAGATTAAGACTTTAGTATTTCCCTAATTGATGATATTAGTTATTGAGTGATTTGTTTTTTTATACTTGACAATAGCTTCATTAGCGAGTTTATAGTCGAGTTCAAATCTACCGATATTCCAACTGGGAATAGTTTGATTAATATTTCCTACATCTATTCTGAAAAGTCTAAAGGTTTCTTTTGTGACACTCCTTACCTGCATCAACAAAACTTTAAAAGCTGCAAAACAATAAAATTTATTTCAGGCTTAAGTTAGAAATTGACATAAACCATTGAAAAATGCCCAAAACACTCAGATTAATTCTTGGTGACCAATTAAATGAAAAACATTCTTGGTTTAAAGAAAAAGATGCATCAGTTACTTTTCTTATGATGGAAGTTTTACAAGAGACTAACTATGTGAAACACCATATACAAAAGGTAATTGCTTTTTTTTTATCTATGAGAAATTTTGCTGAAGCCAGGCAAAAAGAAGGATATAATTTTATCTATCTAAAGCTTGATGATGATACAAACACACAGCATTTTCATGAAAATGTAAAACAGCTGATTGCATCACATAAATTCGAGCATTTTGAGTATCAGCTTCCTGATGAATATAGGTTAGATCAACAGTTAGATGAGTTAGGGGAATCGTTAGACATTTCTGTAAAAGTATATGACACAGCACATTTTCTAACAGAAAGAGACTTTTTAAGGCATTTTTTTGAGGGAAAGAAAACCTATCTCATGGAAAGTTTTTATAGGCATATGCGTAAAAAGCTGGATATTCTTATGGAAAATGGGAAACCTATTGGAGGAAAGTGGAACTATGATACTGAAAATAGGAAAAAATACGATAGTGTAGTAGAAGTACCAACTGCTAAAGATTTTGCTGAAAACGTAAATGAAGTTGTCCAGTTATTAGTGAAGAAAGAGGTTGCTACTATAGGTAACATACCGGATAAGAACTTTTTGTGGCCTACAAGTAGAAAGGCTTCTGTTGAATTACTTTATGATTTTTTCGAAAAATTTCTGCCACATTTTGGAACCTATGAAGATGCAATGGAAACAGATCATCCTTTTCTGTTTCATTCTCGATTATCATTTGCATTAAATACCAAAATGTTGCACCCGCTAGAAGTAGTACAAGAGGCAGTATCGTACTGGGAACACAACCAAGACGAAATTTCTATTGCACAGGTAGAAGGCTTTATAAGGCAAATTATTGGTTGGAGAGAATTTATGCGTGGGGTTTACTGGGCAAAAATGCCTGACTTCGCCACTATGAACTATTTCAATCATGAACGGAAATTACCAAATTATTACTGGACAGGCAATACTAAAATGCAATGTATGAAAACTGCAATTAGTAACTCGTTAGATCATGCCTATGCCCATCATATACAGCGATTAATGGTTACAGGAAATTTTGCTTTACTAGCAGGAATTTCTCCTGATGAATTAGATGAATGGTATCTGGGGATTTACATCGATGCAATAGAATGGGTAGAAATTACCAATACAAGAGGTATGAGCCAGTTTGCCGA
>JBCDJE010000690.1:0-2849 GCA_038748185.1 Bacteroidota bacterium | reverse complement strand
ATAAAAAGTTAAGAAAAATACTTATAGAAGTTACTATAACATTAATGTAAAAGAAGGCTATTGGCAAGTGGCTCACAAAGATGCTGTAGTGCTAATTATAACAGACCAAAAACATAGCACATGCGAATGATTACTCCTATTGCTTATTTAAAAGCGCTTAAGGAAGCCGTTTTTCAACAAGCGTTAGCCGCTAATTTTCATGCAACTTTAGATATAAAATATGCTATTTCAGAAGAGATTATGTGGTCAGTGTTTATTCATCTCTTAAAAGAGCTTTCCGAAAACAAAGTAAAAGATGCTGTAAAACAGGTTTATTATGGGGCAAAAACATTTGAAGGAACTTACTCAAGTACAGATCAATTTCTTTCCTCAAAAGAATAGATAAGTTACACTTACTTGTAACTAATTTTGATTAAAACTTTTGATGTACATTTAGACGTTTAAAACTTCTTCGAAAATATCAACCTGGTTTCTTAGTAAGTCATCAAAGTTTTCTCTTTTTCGAATTAACTTTACTTCTCCATTAATTATAAGTGCCTCCGCAGGCCTGGGGCGACTATTGTAATTAGAACTCATACTAAAACCGTATGCTCCTGCATTTTTAATAGCTAATATATCACCTTCTCTCACTTGATTAATTGCTCTATTTGCAGCAAATGTATCTGTCTCACAAATATAGCCTACTATGTTATAATGCTCCTTTGGCCCTTGTGGATTAGAAACATTTACTATTTCGTGGTAAGCATTATACATCATAGGTCTAATAAGATGATTTAAACCTGAATCAACCCCAATAAATGTAGAATAAGGTGTTTTCTTTACTACTGAAGTATTTACCAATAATACACCTGCTTCACTAACCAAAAATTTACCTGGCTCAAACCACATCTCCAATTCTCGTCCATATTCTCTACAAAAAACCTCAAACTCTGCAACCAAGTGCTCGCCTAATTTTCTAAGATCAGTTTCTTTATCACCTGCTTTGTAAGGGATTTTAAAGCCACTGCCAAAATCGATAAAATCTATTGCATCAAATTTTTTGGCTAACTTAAATAATACACGGGCACCTTTTAGGTAAGCATCTATTTCATCAATCTCAGAACCGGAATGTAAATGCAAGCCATTTACATGAATATTGTATTGTTGAGTAAGGGCTAAAATTTCATCGATTTGAAGAAGTGAAATGCCAAATTTTGAGTCTTTATGCCCTGTTTGAATTTTATAATTACCACCTGCTTTAACATGTGGGTTAATTCTTATACAACAAGGAACGCTGCTGCCATAAGCCTCTCCAAACTTTTTGAGAGAAGATAAATTATCAATATTTAACTGGAATCCTTTTTTTACACCTAGTGCTATTTCTTCAAACTTTACTCCACTAGGGGTATACATTATTTGATTAGGACGATACCCTGCCAATAAGCCGGTTTTGGCTTCATATAAAGAGACTGCATCTATATCTACACCATTGGCTTTCATCAATTTTAAAATATTGATATTGCTCAACGATTTCATGGCATATTTCACTTTCAGTTTTTGCCAGTTGAATGCCTCTTTAAAGGTATTGATTTGTTCAATAATCTTGTCTGCACCGTATAAATACAAAGGTGTACCAAATCTTTTACATACACTTTTTATACTCTCCTTTCCGGCAAAGTAAGAATGCGCTTCAAACCTCATATTTTTTCACTTAATAAAATTAATACAAGCAGCAAAAATAGTGTTTACGTGTATCATTTCAAGTAAAAGATTCTTTTTTAATCAACTCAATATTTTAAGGTGCTTGATCTAGGTATTTTTTGTCAGATATGCTTTTTGAATTGTCTTAAAATAAATTATTACCAAACAATTTAGGCTTTTAATAGAAAACACTACTACCCTATGATCTTTCTGAAATCTTTAGCTGAAAAGTTGTTATTGCTGTTTTTATTATTGAGTTCTTGTACAAGTATTCCACGGTATGCTTTATTAACCAGTGAGCCCGTTAAAGTTACTTCTGTTTCCGAAGGTTACATCGATCCGTATGATATAGAAATTGATTTGCAGTATGTAGAAAATGCACAGGACTATTTAGTGTTCAACTTGCAAGTTGGTAATTTGAGCACGGAGGTGATGCTTTTTAACCCCGGAGAGATTTATATTGATAATGGTATTGTATTATACGAAGGTTTTCCCGTAAGCTATGAAAAAGCTTTAACTACAGAAGAGCTATTAAGTAAGATCGATCGAGAGATACAACTAGAACGGAACAATTTTGTAGCCAGAGAGGCAGCAGGATTGGGAGTAGCTTTATTATCTTCTCTTATTTTTGAACTTACTGAAGATGATGACGATAATAACAAGGAAAACGATAGAATGGCAGTGCGTAAACAAGAGAAAAGGGAATTACAACAACAGGCTATTTATACCGGAGTGAGTATTGCAAGTGATATTAACAAAGCTGCTACTTCAGGAAAAATTTATAAGTTAGAAATGGAAAGAGAAAAGGTACTCAATAGGGCTTTTAAAGAAACTGTAATTAGGTCGCAGCAAAATACATCAGGTGCTGTTTATCTTCCACTTGTTCAAGGAAATCGGCATATAAAAGTATTTGTACCTATAAAGGATTTAATTTATGAGTTCAACTATTTTCAAAAGCGGTTAAGATAAAGACTGATAATTGCTGAAATAGTTGAGTAGTTTAGCTGATGAAATTGGCGAAAATTAATGGTTAATTTTGTGCTGAAGATTATTCAGCTTGCTCACTTATAGATAAATTTTTTCTATTATCAGGAATTTTTGGTTTCACTTTGATAGTACTTTCATTATTTGAATTTTAAAATTCGAAAGAATGTAGATACGACATTTGT
>JBCDJE010000689.1:0-2850 GCA_038748185.1 Bacteroidota bacterium | reverse complement strand
GAGGAGGGAAGCGGAAAAAATTCTATAACGTCACAACTTCAGGGCAACAAGCTTTGAAGGAAGCAATGGAAATGCGTCAAAGACTATGGAAACAAATACCCAATATAGCTTTTGAGATTAAACCCAAAGGTATATGAACGCTTCTTCTGAGAATCGACCACCAAGATTAATCGCTAAGATAATTCGTCAATTTTGTGATAGGCATTTTTGGGAAGAAGTAGAAGGCGATCTTTCAGAGCTATTTGAAGAAAATGTACAAGAAAAAGGTCTATTAAAAGCAAAGCTACTTTATGCCCTTGACGCTTTCTATTATTTCAGACCTTACTTTTTTAGAAAAAGAAAAAATACTGCTTATCAATTTAATTTTTTTGCGATGTTAAAAAATCATTTTATTGTTTATTTGCGTAACCTTGTTAGGCAGAAAACTCAATCGATTATTAATATTTTTGGGCTGGCTTTGGGCTTAGCTTCTTTTGCCCTCATTTCTTTATGGGTACAGCACGAATTGAGCTTTGATTCTTTTCACAAAAAAGCTGATCGGATATACCGGTTAGCAGGTGTTGTGAATACCGATTCAGAAACCTTTCACCAGGCGGTAACCTCACCACCTTTTGGCCCACAATTACAACAAGATTTCCCTGAAATAGAAAAAGCTGTAAGGCTCGACATCAACGATGCAGTGGTAAAAAAAGATAATACTCTAATAGCAGAAGAAGGACTAGTTTTTACCGATCCCTCTTTTTTCGAAGTATTTGACTTTAAATTATTGAAAGGTAATATAACTACTGCACTCCAAGCACCTTATCAAATAGTACTATCTGAAAGCATGGCGAAACGCTATTTTGGAGATAAAGACCCTATAGGAGAAACATTAACGATGTATTTATATGATCCGGGACAACTGGGGGCAGAGTACCTTATTACTGGAGTTATTGAAGATTGCCCTGCCAATTCGCACATCCGGTATGAAGCCTTAGGGTCTTTTAGTACGATTGAAAAAGTAGACCCTGAGATTAATGATGCGCAAGCTTGGTTTTGGAATGGCTACTATACCTATTTGCTATTGCATGAAGATGCGAACCTGCAAGGGTTGGAGGAAAAACTTCCTGCCTTTACAGAAAAATATATGGGAAGACTCATGGGAGAATATAAAATACATTTCAACTTCTATTTACAAAAACTAAGTAGTTTATATCTTGACTCCATGCTTCGTTATGAACCCGGTCTTACTGGTAGTAAGCAAAGTGTATGGATATTTACAATGGTAGGCGTTTTCATTCTTCTGTTAGCAATCATCAATTATGTAAACTTATCAACTGCAGTTTCTGTAAAGAAAGAATCGCTAAGTGGTATCCGGAAAGTAATGGGTGCTAGACGTTCACATTTAATCCTACAGCATTTATCTGAATCTGTTTTTACTGCGATGCTGGCTTTGATCTTGGCAATCTTATTTATGGAATTGGTAAAACCATTGTTTTATGAAATGAGTGGAAAAATAGGTTTGCCTTTCTATAAATTAAAAACTTTATTCATACTACTTGCTATGGCATTATTCACAGGATTACTCGCTGGAGCTTATCCTGCCATTATCTTCTCAAGTGCTTCTCCTGTTTATAGCTTAAAAAAACACAGGCAAAGTGGTAAAAAGAGTGCTTCACTAAGAAAGTTGTTGGTTACTTGTCAGTTTGTAGTGACTGTTTTTCTAATCTCAGGTGTATTGATGATTAACGAACAGTTTGCCTTTATCAAAGAAAAAGACTTGGGTCTTGATAAAGATAATATTATTGTTTTAAAAGTAAACGGTAGTAGGGAAGTAGTAGAAAAATATGAAGTATTTCGAGCACAATTGCTGCAAGAAAAACAGGTGAAATCTGTAGCAAGTTCTAGAAGTACATTATCGAACGGTCTAAGTAATGGTTTGGCAAATACTGTAGATAGCACAGGTAAGCAGGTTAATTCAAGTATTTACTATATCAGAATGGATGAAAACTTTTTATCGACCTATGGCATGCAATTAGTAGCCGGCAGAAACCTGACTACTTCCCCTGCAGATTCTAATGCTGTTATCCTAAATCAAGCTGCAATAAAAGCTTTTGGCTGGAAAAATGCTGAAGAATCAATCGGTAAGCCTTTCCATCAATTTGGGAGGTCAGGTAAAGTGATTGGTGTAGTGAAGAATTTCCACTATAACTCTTTGGAACATCCTTTAGAACCGGTAAGTCTTTTTAATAATGGGGGAAATATCTCAAGAATTTCAGTAAAGTTTACAGGGAATCCAGCTGATGCGCTGACAACTATTGAAAAATACTGGGAAAAACTTTTTCCTGCTTCTTATTTTGATTATCAATTTTTCGATAAATCTGTTGAAACACAATACCAATCTACTGCCAATTTTTCGACAATATTCTATGCTTTTTCGGTGATATGTATATTGATTGCCTGTATGGGTTTATTTGGGTTGGTCACTTTTGCTACGGCGCAAAGGCAAAAAGAAATTGGCATTAGAAAAGTTTTAGGGGCTTCTGTGAGTACTATATTGTGGCTAATCAGTGTCGACTTTCTAGGGATTATCTTTATAGCCATATTCGTCGCTTTTCCTATAGCCTGGTATTTTATGGATAACTGGCTTAACCAATTTGCTTATCATACGACTATTAATGTATGGGTTTTCCTAGGCTCAGGTTTATTAGTGATAGTCATTGCTTTATTATCGGGTTTTGTACAATCATTAAAAGGAGCTCTGGCAAATCCAGTGAACAGTTTAAAGAGTGAGTAGGTGATTTCTTTTCCTTCATTCTTCTTCATTGCAGCTAGTGCAGCTTTTAATTCAGGAATATCTTTGAATTGTCT
>JBCDJE010000688.1:0-2855 GCA_038748185.1 Bacteroidota bacterium | reverse complement strand
CTTTCTGATGTTTTTTCTCTCTGGAATAACAATTGGCTATAAGGTATATAGTGCTGCTATTGAAAACCCTGTGAGGGCATTAAAAGATAATTGATAAAAAAAATTATTTTATCACATGTTTGACTTAGCACCTCATTGAAAAACTAAATAGCGAATGAAAATAATACCAAATTTATTAGTACGCTTCATTCTTTTAATGCTCTTTTTTTCCTTTCAAACCCCTCATGATTACATAGAAAAGGTTTCACTAACAGATTCGGTTAAATCAGATATTTTAAGTGAAATTAAAATTGAAGAAGGTTCAGGTGAGTTTCTAATAGAAGGAGGTAAAGGTCATAAAGATAAATTCATTAAGGTTTACTACCACAAACCGAAGAACTTTCATTCTCAATCGAAAATATTAATTGTTATTCCTGGTGCTGGTAGAAATGGAGATAGTTATAGAGATGCATGGATAGATGAAGCTGAAAAATATGGAGTATTAGTGCTTTCACCTATGTACTCAGAAAAGGAGTATGGTTTCGAAGACTATCATTTATGTGGTTTAGTATATGATATGGATTTGAGAGATAAAGTCACTTATATTGAAAACTCAAATGAAGTTTTATTGAATGAAGAAAACCTTACTTTTAAAGTAAAGTCAAATGCTGATGAATGGATTTTTAATGATTTTGGTCGCTTATTTGAAAGTGTTGTCGATGTTACAAAGTCTAAACAAGTTGACTATGATATTTTTGGACACTCGGCAGGTGGGCAAATTCTACACCGTTTTGTTCTATTTTATCCTAATTCAAAAGCCAATAGAATTTTAGCTTCAAACTCAGGTTTTTATACCTTACCAGATTTTAACTCCGCATTACCATTTGGTATGAAAAACGCGCCTTTAGAAGAAGCAAATTTAAAATTTTCTTTTAAAAAGAAACTTATACTTTTTAACGGAGAGCTTGATAATGAAAATGAAAAAGGTGGAACTTTGTTACGTTCTACATCTGCTGATAAGCAAGGATTACACCGCTTAGAAAGGGGTAAGTTTTTTTACAAAGAAGCTAAATCAAAAGCTATGGAGTTAGGTTTCAAATTCAATTGGGAGTTGGAAATAATACCAGATGTTGGGCATAACCATAGGGAAATGGGTGATGCAGCAGCAAAATACTTGTATGAAAGGAATGAATAATAAATACTTGTATTTTTCCTTTAAGATTTCGATATGAAAAGTTAAGCATGAAAAGCAGCACTGATAAAAAAATGTATATCAGTACTTTTTTATGCTAGAAAACTCATATTACTACCATCTCATCAGGATTCCAGTGAACAACTTTTTGTTCAAAATAACTTATATTAGTTGCTAAAGCTGGTCCTGCGGCTCTTAATCCAAAAGCAGCATCTTCAACAATTGGCTTATTGTTTCTAATGCCTTCAAAAAAATTCATATGATGTTCAAAATGATCACTGTACCCCTTTGGTACTTGGTATGCATATTCTGAAGGCTCTTGCATTTTAGGAGCTTTTGGAGGATAAGTGGCTGCATACCATTTTTCAAATTCTTTTTTGGTTGCTTCTGAATAAGTACTAAAAGTATCCCAACCACCATAGCCTGGTGCTTCAGGTATTTTTCTTGTTTTAATTGTGATACTTGCACCACTAACTGTCATTACACCTTCAGAACCTACTAAACGAATCATCGATCCACCGCCACTTCCGTCAATAAAATTCACACGCATTTGCACGTTAAATGCAGGATGATTACTTGTTTCGGGATAGTCATAACTTCCTATAATTACATCTGGTACGTCCCTGCCATCTTTCCAATATCTCAAACCACCTGTGGCATAGATTCTAGTTGGTCCATTAGAATTTAATATAGTATGCAAACCTGAAAATAGATGAACAAAAAGGTCACCTGCTACACCTGTACCATAATCTTTGTAATTTCTCCATCGGAAGAAACGTAATGGATCAAATGGTACTTTTGGAGCATCTCCCAAATAACGCTGCCAATCTATATCTTTTTCGGTAAAGTTAGGAGGTATAGAGTACTGCCAAGCACCTAGTGCAGATTGCCTATCGTTCCAAGTTTCTGCTAGTACTAGCTGACCGATTGCCCCTTTTCTATATAATTCTGCCGCTTTTTTGTAAATAATAGAACTTACACCTTGGCTACCTACTTGTAACACTTTACCGGATTTATGCTGAGCATCAATTACAGCCTTACCTTCGGCTAATTGATGCACCATGGGTTTTTCGCAATAAACAGCTTTTCCTTTATTAAGTGCCTCTATAGAAATTTTATCATGCCAATGATCTGTGGTAGCTACAATCACTGCGTCTATATCATCTCTATCAAGTAATTCTTCATGGCGTGTAGTAGTGAATAAATCTTTACCGTATAATTCCTGCATATGAACTAACCTATCATTATAAAGGTCACAAGCTGCTACGAGCTCAACCCCAGGGCATTTTAAAGCAGTGGCACAGTTATTAAAGCCCATAATTCCGGTGCCAATTACACCAAGTTTTATTTTATCATTAGCTGAAAAAATTGGGTATTGTTTCTGAGATAATGTATGATTGACTTTGTGTTTAGCCGATATGATATGGGGTAAGGTAGTACTAACTAATGTTCCTGAAGCAATTTTTTTTATAAAATGCCTTCTAGTATTTTTTTTGTTTTTCATTTTTTATTTTGGGTGTGGTAATTTTTTTTGATAAAAGTAAATGATTGATTGGATGCTGTTTGATTGCTACATCTAATTCAAATGACTCCATTTAAATTATAAATTATTTAAAGTTGTTGCAAGAGACAAAGAAAAAACCGAGACAAAAGCCTCGGTTTTTCTCTATTACTGAAAATATTT
>JBCDJE010000687.1:0-2857 GCA_038748185.1 Bacteroidota bacterium | reverse complement strand
CGAAAATGATTATTTGGGAATGGTAAGTTCCATCTGACTACTAAAAAACAATTATAAACAGATGAAAGCAATAATAGATCAAATTGAATCAACTACTGTTCATGAGAAAAGTAAATGGCGGTATATATGGATAATACCCATAGCTTTGTTGGTTATAACTGCCATTCCTAAAATTTTTTCAATAGAATTTATGGTAAATAATATGAGAGAAGCAGGCATGGAACATATGACTTTTGGTGTAGGAATTATAGAAATTTTTTGTGTGATTATCTTTCTTTTCCCCAAAACACGCAATATAGGCTTTCTATTGGTTGTAGCTTACACAGGAGGAATTATTGCCGCAGAGTGGATTGCACAAAAACCAGTTATTCCAGGAATTGTTATACAAGTACTTATGTGGATAGGAATGTATTTTGAGAATCCTCGGTTCTTCCAATTTGTAAACAATAAAAATTAAATGATGAAAAAAATATGCCTTTTTGCGTTCACTTTCTTGATATTTGTATCAATCTCTCATGCACAAAATATTAACTGGGTGATTCAAGATGGGTATGAAATCAAATTTTCGGGTTCAGGAGCTGATGGAACTTTTGGAAATCTTACAGGAATTATTACTTTTGACAAAGATAATTTGGGCGATGCTCAATTTAACGTAACTTTAGCTGCCAATACCATCTCTACTGGCAATAAAACAAAAGATAAGCATGCTAGGGGTGATAACTGGTTTGATGTAGAAAAATTTCCAAAAATTAAATTTACTTCAACACGTGTGAGTACTCTTGGAGATGATTACCAGATTGTTGGCGAATTGGAACTACATGGTGTAAAAAAGCAGATTACATTTCCTTTTACTTTTACTGAAAATGGGAACAAAGGTATATTTGAAGGAACTTTTACGGTTAATCGAGAAGATTTTGATATTATGGGCCCATTTTTTGGGTTTGTAGTAGGAGATGAGTTTGAAGTTACTGTGAAGGTTCCTGTTCAACAGTAAGTCAATTAAGAAATACTTCAAAATATTGAAAAGTTAAATGATAAAATATATGATGTTATCTCCTTAAATGAAATTTATAAACACTAATTATCCAAGTATAAGAACATGATAAAGCTCATTAAGAAATATCCGAAACAAACTGATATTTTCATACTTATACTTGGATTTTCTATTGGAGCTAATTTTTTCGTATTCTTTAAAATGGTAGGTCTAGATGAATTGGGGATACAAATTAATGCGAGATTAAATGACTACCACTGGTCTACACCTACATTAACAGGAATAATGATTGGACTTGGTTTTAGTGCTTTAGAATATCGTATATTTCCTTATCTCTCGCCAAAGCTCAAAGCTTATCAATTATTTATTTTGAGGTTCATAACATTTTCTGTATCAATCGTATTGAGCCTTATTTCTGTAAATTTAATTGTTGATGTATTATTCTTAGGTCATACATTTAATTATGCAATTAAAGAAATTAGTTGGTTTTTAAAAACAGCCCTATTCTTAAATTTATTTCTTTACCTAATGTTTTTGGGGGTATCATTAAATTTTATTCGAGCTATAGGCAACCGATTTGGGCATGGTATATTGATCAATTACATCTTGGGTAAATACCGTGAGCCTGTAGAAGAAAATCGGATTTTTATGTTTATTGATTTAAATGGTTCAACCAAAATAGCAGAGAAATTAGGACACACAAAATATAGTCGGTTTTTAAATAAATGTTTTAGTGACTTATCTACTTTATTACCCAAATATGATGCGGAGATTTATCAGTATGTAGGGGATGAAGCAGTAGTAACATGGGATTTAGCACTTCAAGAAGATGTTACAAAACCCGCTTTTCTTTTTTTTGAATACGAGGCGATTCTTTTAAAAAACAAAGCTGACTATCTAGGTAAATTTGGCATTGTTCCTACATTTAAAGCAGCTATTAATGCAGGACCGGTAATAGTTACCGAACTTGGAACAAGAAGAAAAGAACTCGCATACCATGGAGATGTATTGAATACTGCATCGAGGGTATTAGAACTTTGCAGTAAAATGAAGAAACGGTTATTGACTACCTCAATACTATTAGATAAATTCAAAAATAAGAAAGAATTGCAGGTTAATTTTATATCAGAGCTTGTCCTCAGAGGAAAAAATGCCAGTACTTTTGTTTATGAAGTAGCATTAGGTAAAAGCGTCTTAGAAAACAGGCACTAATTCTAAAAGACATTCCAACTTATAAGAAGGAATAGCTGTCTATATTAAAAACGGATTAGAACCTTAAGTGTCATAATGAATTTATTCGCTTTAAGTAATAAAAGCGTAGCCAGCTATAGAATAATTTTAATCGGCTTTTTGCTTTTTTGTATTCCAAAATGGGCGCAAGGCTCACACATACGTGCCGGAGACTTAACAGCTGTAAGAATTTCAGAAACCAGTCTTACCTATCGCTTTACTGTAATTTTGTATAGAGATGTTGGTGGTGTAGATCCACAGCCTGGCATATTTGAATTTGGCTATGCGGGTGCTGCTCCTGTAGTAGCTGAGCCTACCTCTCTTGGTTTTATTCCTGGAGTAGTTGATACAGACGGAGATGATACTCAGATTCTTCTTTATCAAGTTGAACATACCTTTCCTAACGCAGGTATCTACCGAGTGAGTTTTGAGCAGGCAAATAGAAATTTTGGTGTGCGCAACATGTTTCGCTCTGGAGATACACGATTTTATATAGAATCTATTTTTAATATCAATCCTGTATTTGGGTTGAATGCTTCTCCTGTGCTGCTCATTCCTCCAGTCGATCTGGCTGCTATCCGGCAAAGGTATATCCATAACCCCGGGGCTTATGATCCTGATGGTGACAGCCTT
>JBCDJE010000686.1:0-2857 GCA_038748185.1 Bacteroidota bacterium | reverse complement strand
GTAAAAGGTCACCAAACTGGTGTTAAAAGCGTGCGACAAGTAACTGAAGCCGCTACCGAATTAGGTATTAAGTATCTTACTATGTATGCGTTTTCTACTGAAAATTGGAAAAGACCTGAATATGAAGTGAATGTACTAATGCATTTACTAGTTTCAACTATTCGTAAGGAAGCAAAGTCGTTAAAAAAGAATAATATCAAGCTCCGAGCTGTTGGAAATATTGATGCGTTGCCTGTTTCTTGCCAAAAAGAGTTAATAGAAGCTATTAAGTTAACTGAAGATAATACAGGTTTGACTCTCGTGCTGGCTTTGAGTTATAGTGGTAGATGGGACATTTTGAATGCATGTAAGAAGATAGTGAACGATGCTTTAGATGGTAAGTTGGAAAAAGAAGCAATTAATGATACTGTTTTCTCTTCTTACCTAGATACTAAAGATATTCCCGATCCTGAACTTATGATAAGAACAAGTGGAGAAATGCGTATAAGTAATTTTTTGCTTTGGCAGCTTGCTTATACTGAATTATATATTACTGATATATTATGGCCCGATTTTTCAAAAGATGAGTTTTATAAAGCTGTAATTTCCTATCAGAAAAGGGAGAGGCGTTTTGGAAAAACCAGTGAACAACTCACTAAGGTAAATTAAAGAATTAAATGAAAAGAAAGTTATTAATACTCCTCTGGTTGGTAATGCCTTTTTACCTTCAAGCACAGATCAATAATGTTAACATAGATTACAGTACACCGGTTGAATACGAAATTGGCGGCATCAATGTAGTTGGTGCTAAGTTTCTCGATAGAAATTCTCTCATTTCGATTGCTGGGTTTAAAGTTGGAGAGAAAATTAAAATTCCCGGCGACGATATATCATTAGCTATAAGAAAGCTTTGGAAACAAGGTATTTTAGGTGATATTAAAATTTCAGTTACTGAGATACAAGGCGAGAAAGCATTCTTGCAAATCGAATTAAAAGAGCGTCCTAGATTTTCGAGAATTTTGTTTGAAGGAATTCCCAAGGGACAAAGGCAGACTCTTGAAGATAAAATTAAATTGATACGAGGTAGAGTAGTAACAGATGCTCTAGTTAAGAATACTACCAATACACTAAAAAATCATTATTTTGAAAAAGGTTATAAAAATGTTGATGTAAAAATTGTTCAGCAAAAAGATACCGTTCTAAGTAATAGTGTGATTTTAAAGATTATTATAGACCGAAAATCTAAGGTCAAAATTAACAATATTGAATTAGAAGGAATTGCCGCTTTTGAAGAAAAGAAGCTGAAAAAGAAAATGAAAAAAACCAAAGAGAAAAGGTTTATGAGAATATTTTCTCCTTCAAAGTTTATTCCTGCAGAATATAAAAGTGATAAAGAAAAGCTCATAGCTTATTATAACGAAAACGGTTATCGTAATGCTACTATCTTAGAAGACACAGTTTACGATTTTGATGATAAGTCAGTAAACATTAAGTTGAGCATAGAGGAAGGAGAGAAGTTTTATTATCGGAGTATAGATTGGTCAGGGAACTACAAATATACCGATGAGCAACTGTCATTGGTTTTAGGTTTAAAGAAAGGAGATGTATATAATCCTACTGAGTTAGGCGAAAGGTTAAATTTCAATCCGCAAGGAACAGATGTTACTTCGCTGTATATGGATGATGGCTACCTTTTCTTTTCTGTAGAACCTGTAGAGGTATTAGTAGAAAAAGATTCTATTGATATTGAAATGCGGATGTTTGAAGGAGAGCAGGCAACTATTAGTAAGGTGATTGTAAACGGTAATACACAAACAAACGATCACGTAATTTTTCGTGAATTAAGAACCATACCCGGACAGAAATTTTCAAGATCTGATCTCATAAGAACACAAAGAGAATTGGCCACACTTGGATATTTCGATCCTGAAACCATAGACATACAACCAAAGCCTAACTATGCTAATAGTACAGTAGATATAGAATATAACGTAACAGAACGACCAAACGATCAGATAGAACTTTCTGGTGGTTGGGGTGGGCAATTTGGATTTGTGGGAACCTTAGGACTTGTATTCAATAACTTTTCCTTAAGAAGGGTAACGGACTTTAATTATTGGCGACCACTGCCTAAGGGCGACGGTCAGCGTCTTAATCTAAGATTACAGGCTAATGGCAGAAGATTTCAAACCTATACTATATCATTTACAGAACCATGGTTAGGCGGCAGAAAACCCAACTCGTTAACTGTAAATCTTAATCGTTCAGTACAGCGATTAATTGATTTTTCTGGAAGATCCTCTGGGAGTTTAAAAGTAAGTGGTGCTACTGTAAGTCTTGGTAGAAGGTTACCTTGGCCAGATGACTTTTTCACCATGACCAACTCTTTGAGCTTCTTAGTTTATGATTTAGATAATTTTGCTACACGAGGTTTTGAGAATTTTTCTACAGGAACTTCTTATAATTTCACATTTAATACAACGTTAGCCAGGAATAGTATCGATCAGCCTACTTTCCCAAGAAGTGGTTCAAGTATTTCTCTAAGTATTGCGTTAACTCCTCCTTATTCTCAATTTAGCAGTAATTCTTTTTCTGAAGATAATTCAAATGAAGAGTTTCGATTTGTAGAATACCATAAATGGATGTTCGACAATTCCTGGTTCTTAAAACTAGCTGGTAATTTAGTTTTGAATGCGAGAGCACATATGGGTTTTATTGGACGATATACCCAAGAAAGAGACTTAGGTCCTTTTGAAAGATTTATTTTAGGAGGAGACGG
The DNA here is from genome assembly GCA_038748185.1 of Bacteroidota bacterium. Lineage (GTDB taxonomy): Bacteria > Bacteroidota > Bacteroidia > Cytophagales > Flammeovirgaceae > Chondrinema. The sequence continues at coordinate 99 of JBCDJE010000686.1, read as the reverse complement.
ATTAGCACAAAACGGCTTCTTGTTAGGTACAGAGATAGTTGGGTTAAGAGGTTATGAAAATAATTCTATCATTCCCGCTGAAACTGGTGGAACAGGAGG
>JBCDJE010000685.1:0-2859 GCA_038748185.1 Bacteroidota bacterium | reverse complement strand
GATATTTTTCAAAAAAATGAGACTGGTATTGCTGCCTAAATAAACAGTAACAGCAATTTTGTAAATGCCAGGCTTACTTACAATGATAGTACCTGTTTCAGCAACAGCCTTTTGCAAAGCGCTTGTATTATACCTCCCAGTTAAGTCGGGAGAGAAACCAAATGTAGCAGTATCAATATATAATTGTTTATAAAACCTATCATTGCTTAGCTTATCTGCTTTAGAAAAGTATATGTTAAATACAAAAAACGATTTCAGAAAGTTGAATTATTTTTATTTCCATATTTAGCATTGCTAATTTAAATTTTCAGTTTTAATCCAAGCTTAGTTGAATAGGGAAATAAAGATACAAAACAGTAATGGAAATTTTTGGCTAGCTTACGTGGCTACCTTATATTTCATTTGAATTAGAGTCCATTAAAAATCCATCGTTTTCTGAAAATTAAAAAGGATTATAAGAAACATAAAAAGTATAGTAAAAAACTAAGGAAAAGCACAAACCCATAAGACTTACACTTTTCCTTAAATCAATGTATTAATAAACCACTATGGACTGAAAGTGCCATAGTTTTAACTTTTTCCTGTGACTAATAAAATTTATTTCTCCATCCTTATCCATCTTGCATCATCAGCTTCTAAACGAATAGATGTTAAATCTACCTCCTCTCCTGTTAAAGCATCTGTTACCTTACTATATTTATTTATAGTCCTGAAAATCACTGACTTTGCAGCACCATCATTAATGAAGTAATAATGATCTGCCTGAGGTGAAGCTAACTGATAAACTAAAGCTCCTTCACAAGCATAAGGGCTTTTTATTTCTTCACCTAAAGTGTGGGTTATTAATAGTTGTTCCGCTAATACATTGTCTTTTTCAAAACATTGATGTGCCATATCAAGGCCTAAGATAACAGCCGAACCTTCTCCATAATTGTTCTCTAAAATTGCAGGTTTTCCAGTGCTATAGGTAGCCTTTATCTCAGCAGTTTTTGGTGTTATATCAGCAATAAAACCTGTCCATTCTTTTCCTGCTAAACTCACTGTTTTGTTACTCCCTGAAAACTGAAAATTATCTAAAGTGGCACCAAATATTTTTGCAAATAAAGAGGTTTCGCCAGTCGGTAAGATTGACGTGTTTTCATCAAATTTCCCACCCGGTAAATCAATTACGAGTCTTCCTCCCTGTTGCACAAAACTATCAAGTATTGTTAGTATTTCCCTATCCATAGCAATGACACTTGGCAAGTAAATGACTTTATAGCGCATTACCAACCCATTTTTTATATCATCGGGGGTAACATATTCAAAAGGTACATTGGCATTCATTAAAGCCCTAGCAGCTCCAATTCTCGATTCAATTGGGAAATTACGTAAAGTTTCTCTTCCTCTTACTGACATCGCTCCCCAAGCCGCATCGTTATTCCAGTCGAGTAAGACACCTACTGTTGGTTCTTTATGTGACTGCCATATTTCATCGCGGTATTTTTGCATGGCTTTGCCCATCATTCCCAACTTTATTGCCCTATCTGTTGGTTGATTGTTACGGTCAAGTAAAGCATATTCGCCACCTTCTTTTCCGGCAGTTCTGATACTCCAACACCAAATACCAAAGCCTTTGAATCCGGCAGCCATTTGGCTCATGAATAGCTGTAAAATTGTCCCTCCATCTACATAATAAGAGTTCAAGTCACTTGCCCCTTTTTCTCCATCAAATTGTTGAGGACCTCCGGTTGATTCCCAACCACCTGTCCAACCTCCTTTATAGAAGTCATTCATAATAGATGCCTGGATATAGAATGGGCGTACAATCTCATTTTTACTCAGGTTAAAATGCCAAGAGAGGTGTGTTGATGGATAAAATGAACCATAATCTTTAATAACATCTGCAATTGCTTCCATATCTACACCCATGTAAGCAGCAGGAAGAAAAAGTCCCATCTCTCCACCACCACGAAAAGGCACACTGCTATCATAGTCAGCAAATGTAGCAGCCCGTTTTTCAATATTAGTGGCTCCGTGTTCTGCTTTAAAACGGAAAATATCCATTTTATCCTTGTAATTTCTATGCGAAGCTTTTTCTCTCCAGTTTTGAGTAAAATCTTCCCAAGAATCAAAAGGCTTGCCTAAACCATGGTGATGTAAACTCCAAGCTTCATTTAATTTCTCTATATCTTTGTAAGTTTCTTTAGCCCAATCTGCAAACAATTCTTCTCCTTTAGCTGAGAGTTCTAATCCTCTTCCACCAACTTCAGGGTCAAAAGCAGTTTGGCTACCCTTTGGTAATTCACCATGCTCTTTCTTATATGCTTTCGCCTTCAAAATTCTATCTTTCAGAATTTGTTGTTGGTACTTAATCATTTTTGGATTTTCCCTGATAGATTTAAACTCAGACTTTGGCGATATTTTCAGCTTTTTTAGTAACTCATCAGTAATAGGTGCCCAACCACCCTCTCCATACCACCAAGGGACTAAGCCCTCTTCTAATGCAATCAACTGTACATCTTCCAGTTCCCATCCTGGTATAGTCATAATTTGCTTTAGGCTATTAAAACCTAATTTTTTCATAAGTCTAAAATGTTCCCGCATTTCAGTTTCCCCTTCTCCCGGGCGTTGAATATACACTACACCTGCAGGCATGGGACTAATCTTTCTAAATGCTTCTTGGCGTGCTGAGCCGTGCAAAGCATCGTATTTTTCTACCAGATAGTCATGGTTATCTTGTGCTATTAAAGGATGTGTAGTAATTAATACAAAGCAATATATTAAAATTTTAAACTCCATTTTCATCATTAAATATTTTAGCTACATTAATACCTTCAAATGTTGTCAATCTTCAGTTTAAAATAAAGGAATCAGCTT
>JBCDJE010000684.1:0-2868 GCA_038748185.1 Bacteroidota bacterium | reverse complement strand
CTAACAACATAATAATTGAATAATGGAATTGATTGCCTTGTTAAAATTGTTAAATAAAAACTTAAAAAAGGATTAATATATAATTTTGGGTGAAAATAATCAGCTTTTTGTGAGGATAAACCATTTTTTTAATACTGTAATTTATCGCTACATTTTCCTATTTCTATTTGTAGCGCTATGCTTGTTTGGTAATAGTGCTAGTGCACAAGGTAAACTAGGAGAAGGACAAATTGCACTAATACAATCTGAAATATTTGAATTTAAAAATGGGTTGCGCTATATTAAACCTAGCCCTAATAAAAAGGTAATATTTATGCGCGACAGCACCTATATGTACTGTAATTTAGCCATACAAAATCCTACCAATAAAAATGTTGAAGCCTTTGGCGATGTAGTAATAGAAGAAAGAGAAGGGGCATTACTTACCGGCGATACTTTATATTACAACAACACTACTAATATGGCCGAAATGCGGGGTAATGTAGTGCTTATAGATAGTACCACAACACTTTATTCAAATGAGCTTTTTTACAATCTTACTACCAGAAATGCTTATTATATAAGTGGTGGGAAAGTAATTGAAAACGGTAGTATTCTCACTAGTAAAAAAGGAAATTATTATTCTGCTTCTCAAGCCCTTACTTTTAAAGGAGATGTAGTTTTGAGAGATACAGTTAAAAATCAAGATCTTTATACCGATACATTAACTTATTTCACCCCTACAAAAGATGCCTTTTTTCATACTACAACCCGAATAGAAACTGAAGATGGTAATCTTATTGCAGAAAGAGGCACTTATAATACAAATACCGGTATAACTAATTTCGAAGGGCAAGCTGAAATGGACTCTGAAGACTACTTGCTCAAAGGAGATAGGATGTTTAGTGATAGAAATAAAGACCTAAACATTGTTAAAGGAAATGTATATCTTTTTAGCAAGGAAGAGAATGCTGAAGTTTTTGGAGATGACTTGATATATCGCGAAAATTATGGTAATTCAAAAGTTTTCGCTAGTGATGGAAAGTATGCAGTAATGAAAAGACCTTTTGGTGATTCAGATTCCCTATTTCTTGCAGCCGACACCCTACTAACTATTAACGATACCATTAATAATATCAGGCAATTACATGCTTACTATAATGTAAAACTACTTTCTGAGCAACTATTGGGTAAATGTGACTCACTCATTTATGATTATAATGATTCGACCATCACTATGTTTAATGATCCCATTTTGTGGAATGCCGAACAACAAATTAAAGCAGATCATATTCAGGCGTTTATCTCTAATAGTCAAGTAGATTCACTGGTTTGTACTGATAATTCTTTTGTTATACAAAAAGATACTTTGGGTAACTTTAACCAGATAAAAGGTAGAACATTGGTAGCATGGTTCAAAAATAACGATATTGATAGACTTGATGTAAATGGCAACTGCCAGAGCATATATTTTGCAGTAGAAGCTGATACACTCACTATGGGTATGAATAAAGTGGATTGCAGTTCAATGGTTATGTATTTTTCAGACTCAAGTAAGCTGGAAAGAATGTCTTTTAAAAAAACTGTTGATGCCAAATTTATTCCTCCTCACGAAATAGAAGAACCAGAAACCCGGCTCAAGGGATTTAGATTGCGCTTCGATGAAAAACCCCCTAAAAATATTTTTATTACTCGGAATAAGATAGCTATAGTAACCGAAGAATCTGATATAAAAGAAGAAGTACAAGACCTTCCACAAATTATTGATCAAGAACAACGCATTGAACTTGAAAAGAAATTACCCATTCCTAAAGACAGTGTAATTAATCAAAAAGAGAAGAAGGAGTAGCTTAATCTAGTAATATCTATCCCGTTAATTTAAAAACCACTCTTTGTAGTTAATCCTCAATAGTAGAATACATTATCTATGTTAGATATTTGCTTATTTCTGCTGGCTAAAAACCGATGGATTCGATAAGTAAGTTTTAAGAGGAAACTCTAAAGAAATCGCTTAGAATTAACAGTAATTTTCAGATACAAATAATCGTTAAATGGACTGAATTAATAAACTTAAATTAAACTCAAACATGAAAAAAACTTTAGTCAAAGGTCTGTTCATTTTGTCTATGTCGTTTTTTATCTTCTCTTGTTCCGAAGATGATGATGAAAGCATAGACCCAAATAGTATTAACCTTTCTCTGAATGCAACAGTATCTGCAAGCTCAACTTTTGATGGTTATTCCCCCGATAACGTAATTGATGATGATCTAAATACAACAGTTGGTGCAGAATATAGTTGGTCAAACAATCATAGTCCAAGTAATGATATTACACTTCCACAATGGATAGCATTAGATTTTGGGAGCGATAAAACTTTTTCTAGAGTAGAATTATATTCAAGTGAAGATTTTATTATTCAAGATTATCAATTACAATATTGGGATGGAAATGACTGGCAATTAATCAGAGAAATCACAGGTAATACCTCTTTGGTTAGGTCTCATACATTTGACGAAGTAACAAGTTCTAAAGTAAGAGTTTTAGGTACAAGAGGTCCAAGTAACCAAACTATTTATGTAAGAATAAACGAGTTACAAGTTTGGGGTAATTAATAAAACAATGCTAAATAATAGCTATTAAATCAAGCCGAAGTAAAATTACTTCGGTTTTTTTATGCTTAAAACTCAATTATAAAGAACATTTCTAAATAAAAGTTGAGTGCATAGTTGTAAAGAAAGTTTTGATAAGCTAAAGAAATCTCTGTAACCAATCATTTTTTTCTTTTACTTAGAAAGATAGCTTTACACAAAAATTAAGAAATGGAATTAAAGCATTTAAAGTACGGAGTAATTGGAGGAAGTTCAGGTATGGGTAGCTGGTTAGTCAATT
>JBCDJE010000683.1:0-2872 GCA_038748185.1 Bacteroidota bacterium | reverse complement strand
CAAAAATCGCTATCTTTACTTCATCAAAGCAAAGTATTTTTAACACGCTTTCTCACCTTATATATTATACTTTTCTGTCCAACCTTTGGGGAGTACCTTAAAATGCATATGACCTGAAGACCTAGTTCGCCAAGATTTTTTACTTAATGGTAGTTGATGTACTAGCTAAACGGATATGTTTGCCTGATCAGGATGATAAAATGATTTTAAAAATTTCAGATACTGCTTTTTGTCCCAACCTTCTACCTGTGCTTTTGAAATTTCTGTTTCATTCTTTTCAATTGTAACTAAAGGAAAGCGGCTGATTCCTTGAAATTCATAAACAACTTTTAAGCCTGAGCTTATGGCAAAACCGTGTATTTCAGATACTAGTGTTCCATGGTGTTTGTAAGAAGAATTCGAGTTACGCTCTAAGCAATCTATATACTTTTTAAAATCATCATAATCTACCATAATCCAAGAAAGAAAGCTTAGAAATTCCGCTTGTTTTAGATTTTTCACAGGTATCCTAATTTCTCCTCGTATCAAAAAATATTGATTACTTATTATCATCCATCTATCAGATGATTCGTTTTTTAATGTTCCATTGAGCAAATCATCAACAATAGCTTTTGGTAATCCATACTGAAACACAGTGTACATATTATGATTTTTTCCGCATGTACTGCAAGTAAATTTTTCCATAATTGACTTATAACAATGCTTGGCATAATGAAGTAAATTACTTCATTCTACCATTAAACTTCTTTAAACTTCAAGCCAGTAAATCCTTCTGATTCAAGCAAATTTTTAATTCTTTCACTTACAATGAGTCTAGTCTCTGATTTTTCAATCCTAAAAATATCCTTATCTACTATTTTATTCTTGTCAATTATCAACTTAAAAAAACCACTGTAATCTCCCGCACGATCGGGCCTGACAGGATCATCAACTTCAAACTTAGTAAATTCTGATTTTTCTTCGTCTACACAATCTATAGATTCTGTAGCCACCATGGTATAATAATTATTTTCATCATGATTACCGTTTATTATTGTGGGTATAAACATAACGTTCTTTTCCCGACTAAGTGCTTTTGCCAAGGATTCTGTAACAATAGGTATGGCATTATTATCTGAAGTGGTAAAGTCCATTGAAACACCCTCTTTACTTATTTCCGCAGTAATTAATTTAGCCATATGTAAAGTAGATAGATGGACGTATTTCATTGATTCATCATGCATGTCACACAGATACCAACGGTCAGGAAAATTTATATCATCTGTTAGTCTATAATATCGCATATTTAATTTGTTTTAGTTAACCATTTATTGACTTGTGTATCAACAGTTTTTGCTTCTTTACCAATTCTGGATAGGGTCTTAAGTTTGGGTGAGCAAGCCATTGGATGCTTGGCATAATGAAGTAATTTACTTCATTTTAACCTTAAACTTCTTTAAACTTCAAGCCAGTAAATCCTTCTGATTCAAGCAAATTTTTAATTCTTTCACTTATAATGAGTGTGTTAGTTGATCTTGCTACTCTGAAAATATCTTTTCCTAGCACTTTATTTTTATCAATAACTAATTTAAAAAAAGCTCTGTAATCTCCTGCTTTATCAGGTCTTACAGGGTCATTGACTTCAAATTTATTGAATTCTGATTTTTTTTCATCTACACAGTCTACTATCATAGTAGCAATCATAGTGTAGTACTTTAAATAGCCATAATAACCTTTAATCTCAGTTGGAATAAATATTACATCTAATCTGTTATTTAGGACATTCATTAGCAATTCACTAACAATAGGAATAAAATTATCATCCGAACTAGTAAAATCTAAAGGAATACCATCTTGATTAATATTCGCTGTGAGACTAGGTGAGTATGCTTCATCGTAGTACAGATGCATTCCCTGCTCAGTTGTTATTCCACACAAATACCATCTGCTTGGATAATCTATTTCATCTTCTAGCTTGTAATACCTCATAATCTATTTTGTTTTCGTTAGCCATTTATTAACTTGTGTGCCAACAGTTTTTGCTTCTTCACCAATTCTAGTTAAAGTTTTTACTACTGCATCAGTGTAAGCTTTCGTTTTAGGCGTTAAGTCTTTAGTTGCATCTATTAGTGCATTATATACGTATTCGTGATATTCTTGAGGATGAGGTCCCTTGTGTCCTTTCACTCCAACTAAATTCTTAGAATTCTTCAATTCTAATCCTGCATCCTTAAAAATCTTTTCAAACCGTGGACTCCAAGGACCTCCTCTTAATTTAGAGACAAAGTTTTTATTTGTAGCAATATGATGGACAGGTATTTTTTTCGCCATTCCTAAGCCTCCACCTCCTGCTCCAGGCATTACTTCAAATACGGCAGGCTCAAAATATTTGGTTTCCATACCTAGCATACCACCCATAAAGTCCCAAAACATTGCACCTGGCGATGGAGCTTCTTCTTGTACTGCAAACGCACCACCGTCCATTGTTCCATCTGCATTCCTTGTGAGATAAGCCGCATTTTTGAAGCCTCTCACCAACATAAATCTTCCCGTTTCTCTGTTTTTAACAACTCGCCCTTTAAGACCACTTTGCTTCTTATATCTTCTTGCTTCTCTTCTGCTCTCAAATAACCCAAGATTATCAGAAAACAGGATCGGATTATTGAAACCAAAACGATAAGGTGTATAATCTGGCGCAACCTCCGACAAAGCGTCAACTTGCATCCACCTGCAAACCAAAGCATCCATCGTCCTGAACGCTGCCATATCCCAACCCAGTCCAAAATCTGTATTGCGCTCTATTCCATTGTAAAGGTAAGAATATAGTGGGCTTGATTGACTGGTAAATTGATCTATTTCAGCACCAAATGGATAATACGAAGATGTTGTTACT
>JBCDJE010000682.1:0-2874 GCA_038748185.1 Bacteroidota bacterium | reverse complement strand
GGTATTTACTCCAAGGCGGGAAGGTATGGCGGTACTTACGCACATATGGACATTGCCATCCAATTTGCTACTTGGCTAAGCCCTAGTTTCTATTTACTGGTCTTTTGGAAAATTTGCCCACTTTTCAAATCTATGGTCTTCAGGTATCATTTGTATGCCACAGCCTATCAGATGCAGTTTGGCATCAGAAGTATTTAGCGTGTGCTCTAGCCAATTCCATTGTGCTTCCCCAAGTATATCACCGGTTTCATTGGGTTGATAGCTCCGCTCGATGGTATTTTTGCTGAGGTTATCCCTAAAATACCGCGCATCTAACAAAATAATTTGCACTTTTTTTTCTCCTTTACCAAAGCTATAAGCAGTGTAAGCGCCTTCTCTTTGCCAAGCAGGATGTGATTTAGGTACTGATAAGAACTCAAATAATAAATCTCGGCTACCTTTTTTTGCTGTAAATTCTTTACCTCCATCATTTACGCCAAAATCATGATCGTCCCAAATACCAATCACAGGTGTTTTTTCATAAAAATTCTTGTATTGTGGAGAGGCTTTGAAATTGGTATACATAGCCTGCATTTTATCTAGGTTATCGGTATCAGCATAAATATTATCTCCGAGCCATATCCAAAGATTTGGTTGATGCTTTAAAATACTTTGCCAAAAATTTTGTGGATCATTTTGGTGGTTGCAAGAACCAAGTGCAATAGTCATTAGTTCTAATTGCGGGTTATTTCTAGAAATTGTAATATCTTTACCTGAGACAACTTTTTCTACAGTTTGTGAAGTTGGCTTTTTCTCACAACAAATTATAAATAAGCAACACACCAATAAATAATATTTCATAGCTATTAATCCATTTTTTATATGGTTAAAATAGATTTGAAACACCTAACCAACAAAGCATAACAAAATCTTCATAAAAATTTAATACTCAAAAAAATCCACTCATCATAAATGATTGGTAAAGTGTTAATAATTGGATTTATTTTGTAATTAATTGTGCTAAATATTAACTATACATTAAATAAAACTACAATCATGAAGAACAATTTAACTGTGTTTTTTCTAATGCTTGCGTATGTTTCCAGCTACGCTCAAGTGAAAAAACATACTGAAAAATTTGAGCAATTAGAATATGAATTGCGCGACCCCAATGAATACCGTGCTGCCTCCGGTGCTCCTGGTTATAAATACTGGCAAAATGAAGCAGACTATACCATGGAAATAATACTGGATGACGAAAAACAATCTATTTCTGGTGTAGAAACCATTACTTACCACAACAATTCTCCTGATGTTTTAAAATATCTTTGGTTACAACTAGATCAGAATGTGAGGGCTAAAGATTCACATTCTTACAATACTGCTACCAACCAAATTATGCATAATATGCCTTCAGGTGGGAGAGGTACTTCTATTAATAGTGTATTGGATCCAACTTTTGAAGGAGGTTTTAAAATTGCTTCTGTGACAGATGAAGCAGGTAATGAATTGCCACACATTATCAATAAAACGATGATGTCGGTAGATATGCCCAAACCCTTGCAGCCGGGTGAAAGCTTTGCTTTTAAAGTCGCTTGGTCTTACAATATCAATGATCGAATGAAAATAGGGGGAAGATCAGGTCTCGAATACTTTCCTGAAGACGATAATTACTTGTACACCATTGCCCAGTTTTTTCCACGTATGTGTGTATATAGTGATTATGGTGGTTGGCAAAATAAGCAATTTTTAGGTTCTGGTGAGTTTACTCTTCCCTTTGGCGACTACGATGTGAAAATTACTGTACCTGCCGATCATGTGCTTGGTTCAACTGGAAAATTGCAAAACCCTGAAACTGTGTTAACCGCTGAACAGATAGAACGATTGAAAAAAGCGGAAACAGCGACTGAACCGGTGATGATTGTAAACCAAAAAGAAGCAGAAAAGGCCGAGAAGAAAAAAGTAAAAGAAACAAAGACTTGGCATTACAAAGCGGATAAAGTGCGCGATTTTGCTTTTGCTACTTCCAGAAAATTTATATGGGATGCAATGGGTGTTGAAATTGGCGGTAAGAATATTTTGGCAATGTCTTACTATCCTAAAGAAGGCAATCCACTTTGGGAAGAGTATTCAACACGAGTGGTGGCTCAAACACTAGAAAGTTATTCCCATTATACCATAGATTATCCCTACCACAAAGCAATTTCAGTACATACTGCCAGAATCGGTATGGAGTATCCTATGATCTGTTTTAATTTTGGTAGACCAGATAAAAATGGTAAATATTCTGATAGAATAAAATATGGTATGATTGGCGTAATTATTCATGAAGTAGGACACAATTTCTTTCCTATGATTATTAATTCAGACGAACGCCAGTGGACTTGGATGGATGAAGGATTAAACACTTTTACCCAATATCTTACTGAACTTGATTGGGCAGCAAACAATGCCAAAGAAGCTGATTATCCACATAGGAGAGGTCCGGCAAAGAAAATTGTACCCTACATGAGCATGGAGAAAACCATGATTAGCCCTATTATGACTAACTCTGAACAAGTGCTAAATTTAGGACCAAATGCTTATGCAAAACCCGCAACAGCTTTAAATATTTTGAGAGAAACTGTTCTCGGTAACGAACTTTTCGATAGAGCCTTTAAAGAATATGCCGAACGCTGGGCATTTAAACATCCTACGCCTGCCGATTTCTTCAGGACGATGGAAGATGCTTCCGGTACAGACTTAGATTGGTTCTGGAGAGGTTGGTTTTATGGGATTGAGCATGTTGATATTGCGATGACAGGAATAAAGAAATTTAAAATAGGTGATAATGAGGCAGAAACATTTAGTGAAGCCGTTACAGCAGATGATCCTTTTAACGAGTTTACAGCTACC
>JBCDJE010000681.1:0-2875 GCA_038748185.1 Bacteroidota bacterium | reverse complement strand
ATGCCTTTCTAGTAGATTTCTTTTTTTTGTTAAAAAGATATTTATAGAGAAACATAGAATCCATTAGGTAATTTATTTTTACTATTTTTCTCGAACAAAGGATAATCTTAATCGATTATATATTTAAATAGGTTATAAATTTTTTTGAACATAAATAAACTTAGAAAAACCAATGGCTTTTGAATTACCTAAATTACCTTATGCTTACGATGCACTAGAAGCTAGCTTTGATGCAATGACAATGGAGATACATCACTCCAAGCATCATGCAGGTTATGTAGCAAAACTAAATGCTGCGATTGAAGGATCAGACTTAGCCTCTAAGTCACTTGAAGAACTTATGCAAGCAGCAGGTAGTAACCCAGCTGTTAGAAATAATGGTGGAGGCCATTATAACCATAGTCTTTTTTGGTTAATACTCTCTGCTGATGGCGGTGGCGCACCAAGCGGTGATCTTGGCTCGGCAATAGACAGTACTTTTGGTTCATACGATAAATTTAAAGAAGCTTTTAGTAGTGCTGCTGCTACAAGATTTGGTTCAGGTTGGGCTTGGCTTGTAGTAGACGGAGGTACTTTAAAAGTTACTTCATCACCTAACCAAGATAATCCTTTAATGGATATTGCCGAGGTGAAAGGTACGCCAATTCTTGGGCTAGATGTATGGGAACATGCATATTATTTAAAATATCAAAATAAGAGACCCGACTATATAGCTGCATTCTGGAATGTAGTTAACTGGGATGCTGTTGCAGAGAAGTATGCTGCTGCTTTATAAGATTTCTCTATTTTAACGTTTTTATGGAAAGGCCTTAAATCAAAGGTCTTTCTTTTTTTTGAAACAGGAATTTCTTTTATTTTTGAATATTATTCACACTATATAACTTGACGGATAAGAATGAAAAGAAAAATAGTTCATACATTATTTATATTATTAAGCACAGTTATGTTATCATCATGCTTTGGAGATCATAATAAAGCAGTTGTTGAAGGAGTAAATAAAGATAGCCAAAGAATTTATGGCGATAGAGGTGGTGAGCCTCGTCAGTTATTAGCTCCTTATGAAGAAGATGAGACTGGCGAAGTTGCAGACAGAATTCAAAATATTAAGGATAAATTTTTTCCTGAATAAATATTTAAAGCTTAACTATTAAGTATCCTACTTCAAATGTTTGAAGTAGGGTTTTTTATATAAGATGTTTTGCATCTAATAAATCGTTAACTTCATTAGTTCTAACTGCATAATTAAACCCTGATTGAATGCCATAAGCCCCATACTCTCCAGTTTTATTCAATGCAAGAAAGCCCACTTGTAAGTTTTCCCTGTTTGGGTATAACTTCAAGATTCTATCTACCATTATTTTACAGGCCTCTTCAGGTGATTTACCATTACGCATTAATTCGACTACCATTGCGCTGCCTGCTGTTCGAATAACTGCTTCCCCAACACCAGTTGCACAAGCACCACCTACCTCATTATCAACAAATAAACCGGCACCAATTAAGGGAGAATCGCCAACTCTACCGTGCATTTTAAAAGCCATACCACTAGTTGTGCATGCTCCAGAAAGATTACCTGCTTCATCTAATGCCAGAATGCCAATGGTATCGTGATTTTCAATGTTTACAACAGGTTTATATTCTGAGTTTTCTAACCATTCTTTCCATATTTTTTCTGCTTTTGAGGTTAAGAGATTTTCTTTCTTAAAACCAACTTCTAAAGCAAATTGTAATGCTCCTTTCCCTACTAACATCACGTGAGGAGTATCTTCCATCACTTTACGTGCTACTTGTATCGGATTCTTTATATGTTCAAGAAACGCAACCGAACCGCAATTCCCTTGTGCATCCATAATGCATGCATCTAATGTTACTTTACCTTCTCGATCAGGTAAGCCACCAAAACCTACACTGGTTTCTTCGGGATCAGATTCAGGAACCATAGCACCTACTTCGACTGCATCTAAAGCACTTCCTTTTTTACCTAAAATTTCCCATGCAGCTGCATTAGCCGCAACCCCAAAGTTCCATGTAGAAACTACAACTGGCTTTTGGGTAATAACATTAGTACTTTCTTTTTGTGCATTTTCACAGCTTGTAAGTGTTGATAAAGCCGTACCTAAAGTTGCGCCACCCAATGTAGCATTTTTTATAAATTTTCGTCTATTTTGCATTTTTATAAAATTACTTATCCTTTATAATCCATTTTCTTTTTAATCTCATTTTTGGCTTCACTGCCAACCCATTTTTCACATAAGAATAAACCAAGATCAATGGATGATGATACAGCACCAGCAGTAATTACATTGCTATCTTCTACAATTCTTTCCTTCACTACTTTTTTACAATAAGGTTTGAGTGCTTCATACTCATTAAAGTTGGTAGTTGCATAGTTTGTTTCGAGAAAGCCTGCTGCACCTAATAACAAACTACCTGTACAAATTGAAATCTTATATACACAATTTTCAGCAGTTTTTATCCAATCCATAAATACTTTATCGTATCGCAGTTTACGAGTGCCAAATCCTCCTGGAACGATAATCGCATCATAATCATTTAAAGTATTTTGTACTTTATCAGGGATAATTCTTAATCCGAAATTATCAGTCACTTCATTTGATATAGCACAAATATCCCAATTTAAATTGGGTAAATATTTCATTGATTTTAGCCTGCTGATGGGATCGTAAATTCCAATGAAATCAAGCCAAGTAATCCCATCAAAAATGATATAAGCTATTTTTTGAGGAATGGTGCCAGATGCTTTATCTGTTACTAATTGTTGCTTAACACTAGGATTTTTAAAACTAGTTAGCGTTGTTAGTATAGCACTGCTTCCTAAAGTGGCTTTCTTTATAAATTTTCTTCTTTTCATAGT
>JBCDJE010000680.1:0-2884 GCA_038748185.1 Bacteroidota bacterium | reverse complement strand
TTCTCATCGAAACTAAATCACTTCGCCATGAAAGCTAAAATTTATCTTGCTGCCAATAAAGCGGCATTCAAAGAACTTGAAATAATCAAAACACAAATCTTGAATGCGTAACATCAGTAAATAAGAAAGATGTTTCCTTTATTGAAATCTCAAAAGATTTGTTTAGCATTACGTAAGCATCTTACTCTATAACTAATCGCAGTTATAATATGAAAGTATCTTTTGCCTTATTCATATTCATTATTTCAAATGCCACATGTAAGTATGGCTTTGGGCAGACTCAAGAAAAATTAATTCAAATAATGAGAGCAAACTGCGATACGCTGAAATTATCTGGAGGCGGTAAACAATATACTTGGACTTCAGGAAATCAAGATATTGTTTCAGTAAGTGATGAGGGTATAATTTGTGGAGAAAGTGTAGGCGAAACCTATATTAGTGCTATTTCAAAAGCTAAAAATGGTAGTTTTAAATTTAATGTAACAGTTGCATCTGACAATAATACAACTGTAAGTTTAGAAAAAAAGGGTAGCAATCTTTGTTCAGCAGCAAGTAACCTACTACAAGAAATCGTGAAAGATAAGTATTACACTGATATTAATGCTAAACTAAAAGTTTCAGCAAATAAGAGGTATTTAGTAAACAGAGAAGATGGTACTCCTTTTTTATTCCTTTCTCAAACACTTTGGGGCATGACCAGAAGGATGTCCAGAGAAGAGATTATTGAAGTCTTAGATATTTGCAAAGTACAGGGTTTTACAGCAATTCAATTAATCGCCCATTCACATTATATGGGAAAGAATGTATATGAAGTTGAACCATTTGAAAATGAAAAGTTTACTTGCCCCGCTATTACTTTGGGAAATAATCCACAAAATGCAGGCGAATATGATTGGTGGGATCATTTAGAATTTGTTATAGAAGAATGTGTAAAAAGAGATATAATTGTTTGTTTATTACCTACTTGGCGAGAACAGTGGAATCAGAAACAAAACTTACATGTAAATAATGCTTTTGCTTATGGAGAATTTATAGGGAGACGCTATAAACATTTAAATAAATGGTTGATCTGGGTATTAGGAGGAGATGCTGCGCCGGACTCAGAAAAAAAATTAACAATCAATAGAGCCTTAGCAAAAGGCATTTCTTGGGGGATAAATGGAAAAGAACAATATGAAAACCTTATGATGACCTACCATACTTATGGACCTTCTATAACCAATAGATACTTCAATCATGATGAGCCTTTCATGGATTTTAATACCATTCAATCCGGTCATAGCCTCGATCATCTTGAAGGGATGATTGAATCGAGCTATCAATCACAAAATAAGCCGACTATTGACTTTGAACCATTCTATGATAAAAATGGACAGTTAGTGAATGAAACACGAACCACTATTTATTGGGGAGTATTCAGTGGAGGGTTTGGTACTTCTTATGGAAGTTGGAATATTTGGCACTGTGGAAGCAGAAATGATATAGCTAAATTTGAGATCCCCCAATCATTTGAAAAAGGATATGGTAAGCAGATAAAGCATTTAAGAGCTTTTTTAGAAAGCCATTCGATGGAATTAAGAATGCCAAATCAAAATGTGCTGGTTGAGAATACCACAAGTGGACATGAAAGAATATTGTCAAACGTAGCTACAGATAGCAGTTATATTTATGTTTACTCACCTTGTGGAAATTCCTTTAAAGTAGACCTAAATTTCATTAAGAAGAAAAAAATCAATTATAAATGGTTTAATCCGCGGAATGGTGACATTGCAAACCAAGGGAAATTTAAAAAAGTAGAAAGTATAAAGGAATTTTCTCCTCCGACGCAAGGAAAGCCTTTTTCAGGAAATGATTGGATACTCATATTGGATTGATAGTAACACACTAAATATTTGTACTAGCTAGTCAACCTTCAT
Source organism: Bacteroidota bacterium (assembly GCA_038748185.1). Lineage (GTDB taxonomy): Bacteria > Bacteroidota > Bacteroidia > Cytophagales > Flammeovirgaceae > Chondrinema. The sequence continues at coordinate 968 of JBCDJE010000680.1, read as the reverse complement.
AATTAAAAACTGTAAATGAATATATCTATCCTAATAGCCAACATTTTAACCTTTTTGGCATTTGTGATACACGCATTTGTAGGTGACAAAGAGTTAAAAATGAATGAGCCAGAAATTGACAAAGAGAATAACTACCAGAAAATAGAAAAGTGGACCATGGCGCGATGTGGTTGGCATTGGGTATCTTTTGATTTGCTTTTTGCTTCAATAGGCTTAGGATTGATAAACTTTACCGATTTCTTTGAAAGTGAAAAGGAATTATCACAAATTTTAGCCATTTATTTCTTTGGGTATGCAGTGGTTTGGGCGACGGTTGTAATCATCTCTAAGCGATTTCCCCGAAACTATCTCAAATTAGGGCAATGGATTTTACTGCTCATAATCAGTGGACTGATTTATTATGGAATAAACTGAAAGCAGACATTTCTTAAATTATTCATAAAATGATTTCATGAATAAGCGATTTCTCTTTCAAAAAAATATAGTAAATCATAAAAATCACCCGAAAGTATGAAGGATTTTCCTGTGATTTCTTCCACATTTGATCCAATCAAATAAATAAAGTATCATGTTGAGGAAAGCAATAATTTTCGGTCTGGCAGCTGGGGCTATCAATATTGTAGTTGGCTTTTTTACTATGCGCTTATGGGAAACAGAAATGGACTTTTCTTCAGGCGAACTATGGGGCTATGTAAGTATGCTACTAGCACTTTCCATGGTGTATGTGGGTGTAAAGTCGTATCGCGATAAAGAATTAGGAGGAAGCATTAGTTATGGGAAGGCATTTAGTATAGGCATCGGCATTGTATTAATAGCATCTATAGTTTATGTAATAGGTTGGATATTGTACTTTAATTTTATGATGCCAGATTTTGCTGATAAATATTTAGAACATGCAGTAGCCCAAATTGAGCAAAGTAATAGTACAGAAGCTGAAAAAAAAATGCAAATCGAGGATATGAAATCAT
>JBCDJE010000679.1:0-2885 GCA_038748185.1 Bacteroidota bacterium | reverse complement strand
CCGTTTTTTATATTTTATGAGATTGATTGAATCTTTCCTAATATTATTTAGGCTATCAAGCTTTTGAGAAATAACAGTGTTAGCTGTAAATAAAAATACTATTATCCAAAATGTTTTCATGTTTTACTGTTTCAATAAAGAGACATAAAAACAAAGAAAGGTTTAACATGAATGATAAATTTCTTGCTGCTAAAAGCTGATAAAAAAATAGTGAATTCTGTATAGACCTTTTAACTACTTAAAAGCATGAAGTACTACAAACATATGTATACAATTTTCATGGTTTGTAAGGAACATTTCTATATTTCATGAACCCATTCTAGGTACATATTGTACGTTATTAAAAGGTATTCTAATCATTCTATTATTTCAAATCTGGCTTCCAATCCGCCAACCATCACTTTAAAAGTACCGGGTTCGGTAACCCATAGGTTATCTCTACCAACAAATGCTAAATCTGATGTTTTTAGTTCAAAATGTGCCATGTAACTCTGCCCTGGTTCTAAATATAGCTTTTTAAAAGCCCGAAGCCTTTTGACAGGTGGTGTAATACTAGCTACCTCATCTTGAATATAAATTTGAACCACCTCTTTACCTGGGCGTTTTCCAACATTGGTAACCATTACAGAGATTTCTAAAAGTTCATCTAACTTGATTTTTTCGTTACTTATTACCAAGTCGTAGTACTCAAACTTAGTGTAGCTTAGCCCATGTCCGAATGTGAATTGAGGTTGGAATTCTTCAAAATCATAATCAAGGTGTCCTTCATCACTTGTCTTGTGATCGTATGGGACGAGGCAGTTACTGAATTTAGGATAAGTAAAAGGCAATTTACCAGAAGGATTCACCTCGCCATACAAAATCTCTGCTAAAGCTCGCCCACCTTCGTTGCCGGGTAGATATGCCATAATCGCTGCTGATACCAGTGGCACTAATTGGTTGATGATTCTGGGTCTTCCAGCAACGATTACTAAAATAACCGGCTTACCTGTTTTTGAAAGTGTTTTTACGAAATCAATCTGTGCTTTTTCTAAGTTCAGATCATTGATATTTCCTGGGTTTTCAGTATAGGGACTTTCGCCTATGCAAGCTAGGATATAATCTGCCTCTTTGGCTTTTAGTAGAGCTTCATCGATATTTTCTGTTTTTGTATAAGATGCTCCTTTGGCATATAGAATATTTGCTTTCCCCACTTTTGCCTCTAACGCTTCTAGAATATTTAATTTATCAGGTGTGCTTATACTTTCATCATCGCCTTGCCAAGTATGGGTCCATCCACCATTTAACGCGTGAATAGAAGCTGCCGTAGGACCAGTAACCAATACCTTAGCTTCTTCGGATAGTGGGAGAATTTTTCTTTTATTATTGAGTAATGTAATGGATTCTCGTGCTGTATCTAATGCAGCCAAGGTATTTTGTGTACTTGCAAAATCTGAATAACCATTATTTTCGGGCAATGGATTGTCAAAAAGACCTAATTTCAATTTCAATATCAATATTCTTAGAACTGCTTCATCAATTCGCTCTAATGACACTTCTCCTTCATTTACTAATTCAACTAAATCTTCAATAAAAGAAAAGTCGAAAGGTACCATGCTCATATCAACACCTGCGTTAATAGCGGCTTTTATCGATTCTTTTTTATTATGAGTGGTTCTATGGGTGGTATGTAAATAAACAATGTCTTGCCAGTCAGTAACCAGAACTCCTTCAAAACCTAATTCATTTCTAAGTACTTCAGTAAGTAAGTAATGATCGGCATGTACCGGGATGCCATTAATTTCGCTCGAATTAATCATGATAGAGGCTGCTCCTGCTTTTATTGCTTCTGCAAATGGAGGAATAAAATATTCACGCAGGAATCTTTCAGGTATCCATGCAGGAGTGCGATCTTTTCCACTAAGAGGATGCCCATATCCTACAAAATGTTTTAAACAAGCAGCTACACTTTCAGGGTGGGATAAATAATCTTGTTGGTAACCTTTTAATATAGCCTTTCCCATTTCAGTGCTTAATAAAGCATCTTCGCCAAAGGATTCCCAAATTCTTGGCCACAGTGGGTTACGAGCAACATCGAGTACAGGAGAAAAAGTCCAAGGGATACCAGCAGCACGGGTTTCATAGGCAGTAATTTTTCCTTGCTGTTCTGCTAATTTTTTATTCCATGTAGCTGCTAGAGCCAGTTGTTGAGGAAAGAGTGTAGCACCATAAATATAATTTGCGCCATGTACCGAATCGATGCCATACAAGATTGGGATTTTTTTATCAGTCTTCTCTACTGCTGTTTGCATCTGTTGCAATAGATTGCGCCACTCCTCAGGTTTAACATCTTTATCCGGTACGTTAAGTACAGAGCCGATCTGATATTGAGTAAAAGCTTTTTCATTTTTTAAACGGAGTGGTCTTTCAGGCTGTCCATTTTTATCTGTTGCTATAAGGGAGGTGATAGTGAGTTGTGTCATTTGTCCTACTTTCTCTTCTAAGGACATAGTTTGTAACAAACGACTTGCTTGCATGTGTAACGCTTCTCGTTCCTCGTTTGAAGCATGATTGATTGCTTTTTCTGGCATTAGTCAAAAAGTTGATTCTTATTTTTTACCACAATAACACGGTAAAATCAAAAAAAAATAAAACTAATCATTTTCTGCTTAATGATTAGAAACTAATGAAAGGATAGTAGACTGTTTTTACAATAGCTGTGACTTTTGTGTATCTAATTTTTAAACTAATACTTTTAAAGTTAAGTTAGGCAAGCATGATGCAAATTGTCAATTTTGATCAAATTAGGGATTTTGCCCATAAGTTGAACTTGCCGGCCTTTCAAAAATCTCCCAACTTTATTATCTATAGCTTTGAACAAGTAAAAGAGAGAACAGATATTTTTT
>JBCDJE010000678.1:0-2887 GCA_038748185.1 Bacteroidota bacterium | reverse complement strand
TAAAAACTATAACCTTACTTTAACTTTCAAACTGAATATCACCCACATTAAAAAACTTAATCTGATTGGCTTCATCAAGTGTAATACCTACTACACCATCTTTCGAAATTTTCCCTCTCAAAATATCTTTCGATAATTCATTGAGGATGTATTGCTGCAATACTCTTTTAAGTGGTCTTGCGCCAAATTGCGGATCATAACCCAGTTCAGCCAAATAGTCCATCACTTCTTTTGAAGCATCAAGCACAATGCCTGCTTGGTCAAGTCTCCTTTGTATTTCTTTAAACTGAATTTCTACAATTTTACGCATATGGCTTTTAGCTAGCGGCTCAAATAAAATGAGCTCATCAATTCGATTAAGAAATTCGGGTCTTAGAGATTTTTTTAACAGATCAAATACTTCCTCTTTCGTTTGTGATAGTATAACATCTCTATTTTCATTATTGAGTTTCCCCATTTTATCCATAATAATATGAGAGCCTAAGTTAGATGTCATAATGACTATGGTATTTTTAAAATTGGCAACCCTACCTTTGTTATCAGTTAGCCGCCCATCGTCCAATACTTGCAATAAAATATTGAAAACATCTGGGTGAGCTTTTTCTATCTCATCTAATAAAACTACTGAATATGGTTTCCTACGTACAGCTTCAGTTAGTTGTCCGCCCTCATCATACCCAACATATCCAGGAGGTGCTCCGATTAGCCTACTTACCGCATGCCTTTCTTGATATTCTGACATATCTATTCTGACCATAGCATTTTCATCATTAAAAAGATATTCAGCTAATGCTTTTGCTAGTTCTGTTTTACCAACACCGGTTGTTCCTAAAAATATGAAAGAACCTATTGGGCGATTTGGATCCTGTAAGCCAGCCCTGCTTCTTCTTACAGCATCAGCAATAGCAGTTATTGCCTCATTTTGTCCTGCTACACGTTTTCCAATTTCATTTTCTAGATGAAGGAGTTTTTCCCTATCGCTCTGCATCATTTTATTAACAGGAATGCCTGTCCACTTAGAAACTACATCGCCAATTTCTTCTGAAGTTACCTCTTCTTTCAATAAGGGCTTTTCTCCCATATTTTCTTTCAGTTTTACTTGGAGAGCTTCTAGCTGTTGTTCAGATTCTTTTATTTTCCCATATCTCAATTCCGCCACACGACCATAATCTCCATTTCTTTCAGCTTGATCAGCTTCGGATTTATAGATGTCTATATTCTCTTTAGCTTTTTGCAGACCTTCAATAATCTCTTTCTCGCTTTTCCACTTTGCGGTTAAGCTATTTTGTTGTTCTGTAAGGTCAGCAATTTCTTTAGAAAGGAATGCCTCTTTTTCTATATCTTTTTCTCTTCTTATGGCTTCCCGCTCTATTTCTAGCTGCATAATCTTTCTTCTTATCTCATCTAGTTCTTCAGGTAAAGAAGCCATCTCAATTCTCATTTTTGAAGCAGCTTCATCCATCAAATCAATTGCTTTATCGGGTAAGTATCTATCGCTAATGTATCTATGTGAAAGCTCTACTGCCGCAATAATCGCATCATCTTTAATGCGCACTCCATGGTGAACTTCATATTTTTCTTTAATACCTCTTAAAATAGATATAGCATCTGGAACAGAGGGCTCTTCTATTATTACCGTCTGAAACCTTCTTTCTAAGGCTTTATCTTTTTCAATATATTTCTGGTATTCGTTAAGTGTGGTAGCCCCAATAGCCCGCAGCTCTCCTCTTGCCAATGCAGGTTTAAGCAAGTTAGCAGCATCCATAGCACTTTCTCCCCCTGAACCAGCACCAATAAGTGTATGTATTTCATCTATAAAAAGTACGATTTTACCATCGCTATCAACCACTTCTTTTATGACTGCTTTCAGTCTCTCTTCAAATTCTCCTTTATATTTAGCTCCAGCAATTAAGAGTCCCATATCTAAAGCGACTATCTCTATGTCTTTTAGATTATCAGGAATATCTCCACTCACAATTCTTTGAGCCATGCCTTCTGCAATGGCTGTTTTACCTACCCCAGGCGTTCCAACTAACATAGGGTTATTTTTGGTACGCCTTGAAAGAATCTGTAAAATTCTTCTTATCTCATCGTCACGACCAATTATAGGGTCTAACTTACCTGATTTGGCAAGCTGGTTTAAGTTTTGAGAATACCTTTCAAGTGATTTATATTTTGCCTCTGCGTTCTGGTCTTTCACTTTTTCACCACCTCTCAGTTCTTCAATGGCTTTATTTAAATGTTTTTCGTTAAAACCTACATCTTTGAGTAAGCTAGCTGTGGAATGAGTGTCTTTCAATAAAGCCAAAAGCAAATGTTCTACCGCTATAAAGTCGTCTTTAAATTGTGATTTAATTTGCTCTGCACTCTGTAATACTTTATGCGCATCGTTTGAAAAGTAGGGTTGTTGTCCACTCGATTTTGGATATCTGTTAATAATTTCATCTAGTTGATTTATAAGATACCCCTTATTTACATTTAGTTTCTTAATAACAAATGAAGTAAGGTTTTCATCAACCTGTAAGATGGCTTTAAGCAGATGCCCAGGCTCAATAATAGTTTGTTGAGCTGATTGTGCTAACTCAGCAGCTTTTTGAATAGCTTCCTGAGCTTTTATAGTATAATTATTAAAGTTCATGGTTCTAAATTTTTATTCTGTTAACATCTCTTCAAATTATTTTCCATTCCTCCTTTTTGGCTTTTCGCAGCCATTTTTACAGGCTAGGAAAGAACCGTAATGCCATATTGTCTTGCTTTGGTTTTATGTTTTGTAGGTTAATGCCAAAAAATCATGCTTTTGTTCCGTTAACAAAGTGTACTATAAATTATGATATAGATTTTGTATATTTCAACATAACAAAAAACTGAACTATGGACTATACTTATT
>JBCDJE010000677.1:0-2887 GCA_038748185.1 Bacteroidota bacterium | reverse complement strand
GCAAAAAGCATTTGCACTTGAAGAAGAAAAGATAAATTCAACAACAGCACTTATTGATGAGGTGAGAAATGTAGTTGTAGGTTATAACCCATCTACATTAATTGATATTGAAAAAGATTTAAATGAGCTCAAGCAAAAAAAATATACTTTAGAAAATCTTGACAATGAAAGTGTAATGTTAGCTTACGACGCTGCCTGCGATCAACTATTATTACATTTAAATAAGTTAGCTAATGATACTGAAAACTTTGAAAGATATAGACGCGCTAATTTACTTATAAGCGATATAATCGAAGCAAATAACCAAGACTTTTTTGTTAGAAAAGATTACAATAACTTCGTTTTAGAATACAATCAGTTAATTGAAACTTCTGAAGAACAACTTGAAGAATTACTGCCTGAAGATACCCAAATAGAGAAATACCCACTCTTTTATGGAGAACTTGAAAGTTAAATAGTATAAAGTACTTTTAGTATAAGTGTGCAGTAAGAATCACTTTCAACGCTTTTCTATATTTGGAAAGCTTAAAGACTCATTTCATGAAAAATGGAGTTATAAATATATGTGCTTATAATTTTTTAATAATTGGGTACAAATTACGTGTAATCGGGTTGTTTATTCAGAACCATATACTTTCATTACTATTAAATTAGGATACAGCAATTTCCTCAATAAAACATTTTTTTACCTTTAAAAATCACTAATGATTCTTCGTTTTTACTCTATCATTTTTACTGCCTTTCTTTTTCTTACTTGTTTCCCCGCTTTCTCTCAAACATATCCTTTAGGGCTTACCCCTTCAAAACTACGTTGGCAACAAATTAACAATGCGGATATGCAAATTGTCTTTCCTGAAGAGGTGGGCCAGCAAGCCCAACGAATAGCCAATCTTATTACTTATCTAAAATCGAACAACCTCGAATCAATAGGAAATAAAACAGATAAAGTAACCATTATACTACAAAACCAAACCATTACACCCAACGGCTTTGTAGCACTTTCACCCTTTAGGTCTGAGCTTTTTTTAACACCACCCCAGTTCAATTTTTTAGGCGCAGGAGATTGGTTAGATCTTTTGACTATCCATGAGTACAGACATGTTTTACAAACAACCAATGCTAAAAAAGGGATCACTGGTTTTGGAAGTTTTCTGTTAGGTGAAAATACATTGGCATTTTTAAGAAGATTGGCTTTGCCCAGGTGGTATTTAGAAGGAGATGCTGTAGGTACAGAAACAGCCTTAACTACTTCTGGAAGAGGAAGGCTCCCTCATTTTGAAATGGAATATAGGGCAATGCGACTTTCAGGCAGGAAATATAATTACGAAAAAGCATCGGCCTTCTCTTTAAAAGATTTTGTACCCGATCATTATAAAGTAGGTTACTACATGACAACTTGGGCAAGGAGAAATTTTGGTGAGGATATTTGGCAAACATCTCTGAACGAGGCAGTACGATACAAAAAATTATTTTATCCACTTTCTTCTTCATTGAAAAAAAATACTGGTTATAGCACTCCTCAAATGTATAATGCTGCCATGCTTGCACTAGATAGCTCTTGGCAAGCACAAGACCAAGCACTCGTAACCACACCTGCTTTAAAACTTAGCAAAGGTGATGGCAACAGATACACAAACTATCGCAATCCACAATATATCGACGAAGATACTTGGATTGTAGAAAAAAGTAGCTTTAACCAAATCAGGACATATTATACTGTTGATAGGTCAGGTAATGAAAGAAAACTATTCGCTCCAGGGTTCAATTACAGTTTTAATAACACGCTTTCAGTAGCTAACAATCAAATTGCATGGGCAGAAACTACCTTCGATCCGCGATGGGGTGCTAAAGATTTCTCTATTATTAAAACAGGAGATTTAGAAGGAAGCAAAAGACTCAAGCTAAGTGCCAGAAGTAAATACTTTGCTCCAAGTTTATCTACCGACGGCAGTAAAATTATTGTAGTAAAAATTACAGAAAAACAGGAATACACACTCGTACTACTAGATACCAAAACAGGTAGTGTAATAAAAGAACTGCCAAATTCTGAAAATTACTTTTTTTCTTTTCCAAGAGTAACAGAAGACAGTGAACATGTAGTAGTAGTAGCACAAAAAGACCAGCAACATGCACTTATTAAAGTAAATATAGCAAATGGAACTGTTGATTTTCTTACCGATTTTTCAACAGAACAGTTGAGTAATCCATTTCCAAAAGGGAATAAAGTATATTATTCTGCAACATATACAGGCATTAATAATATTTTCGCTGTTGATACCGAAAGCAAGCAAATCTCGCAAATTACCTCCAGTAGGTTTGGCGCTTTCCAGCCTGCTGTTTCACCAAGTGGCAGCAAGTTGGTTTACAGCGATTATACTGCATTAGGGTATGAATTGAAAGAAGTAGAGCTGAACACCCCTTTGCTAACTGTATCTAATAACAACTTACCAACTAGCATGATAGACTTCCATCAACCTATTGTGAAACAAGAAGAGGGTGCCATATTTAATAGGGTTGGTACAGAAACTTTTCCTACAAAAAAGTTTAGCAAACTTAGTGGCTTCATCAACCCACATAGCTTACAAGCATTTCCTTTTCATCCGAATTATAGTGCTGAAATACAGTTCGAAAATAAATTCCAAACAATGAATGGGGCATTAGGATACAATTATAATGTAAATGAAAACACTGGCGGTTTTTTCGCTAATATTGCCTATGCACAGTTTTTCCCCGTAATTGAAGGTGGTATTAGGTTTGATAATACACGTAGTAGGACTGCCTTTCTAGCGAATAGTATTGTGAGAAATGATACACTATAATTCGGATGAAAAGGAAATGCTTGTAAGCTATGTGGGTTGATGAAGCCACTAAGTTTGCTAAACTTTTT
>JBCDJE010000676.1:0-2895 GCA_038748185.1 Bacteroidota bacterium | reverse complement strand
TGATTTACTAAATAAGGGCTCATTATATTCAAATCCATAAACCATTTTTAATGTTTCTCCTGCTGGTACATCAATTATCCATTCAAAGGTTTGATTTCGAAAATTAAAAGCGTTCATCGCTTTATCAAAAAATTTAGTACTCTTTTTATTCTTTAATTTCGGAACTTCTGTGGCTGAGAGGTAAAGGTTTATATTTTTATTTTTATGGTTCCTTATGATGAGTTGGTAATGTGCTCTATGCTTCTTAAAAAGAAGGTAATTTTTGCTCTTAGTATTAAGCATTTCTTTTTTTACTTCAATATCTACATCCTTTCCTAAAACCAAGTTTAGTGTATCTTTCAATACTTTAGGCTTGAAATAATTAGTCTGTTGTAGTTGATTATTGATAAAAACATTCATTTTACCGGGAAACCACTCAAAAGAAGTTGCTTGGTGTATATTGAGGCAAATATCAGGATAAGTGGCGCTATCAATATTTAATTTAAGCTCACTCTGAAATTCTGGATTATCATTACCTAAAAAAATTTGTTGTTTTTGATCTGAAGAAAAAATACTAACATTTTTAGGAGCTATTTTAAAAATAGCAGGTACTCTAAAGCTTTCTTTTTTTTCATTATGATGAGGAATTTCGCTGCTTACACTTAATGGTATATCTTTCCAGTGTTGTCCACTTTTTTGCATTACTTCGGCTTTGTATTCTATTTGTAATTCATTTGATGACTTGTTATAAAAAAGATTGTATTCTGGTCGCCAATCTACATCCTTTACTTGATAACTAATGGCAATTTCTATTACCTGTTTAAAAGCTGAATTGATTTCTAGTAGGGCACTCAATGAAGTATCTTTTGTACTATCTGTTTCCATGCTGTTCAATTCAGCTAGTTGCCTCTTAATGCGTTTCTTTTTTTCTTCTAAAACCTTTTTGGCTTCTGTTAAATCTCTTATTTTCTTTTTTTGGTTTAGTAAACTTTGGGTAAAATAATCTGTTAAATCTCGAATTTCAATAACAGTGGTTTTATCTTTTGCTAATTGCTGATTTTTTAACAAAAGCTCTTCAGCTTGTTGAAACACATAAAGAGAATCTGAAAGCACCGTTAGCTGCCGATCGATTCCACCAAGTTTATTATTTAAATACACTGAAGCTGAATCTTGTAAATTATCATTAGTAGGTGTGGGGAAAATTCTTGTAAGGTTGATAGAGGCAGATGGTACAGTTTTAAAATTTAAACTTCCTTTAATGAGGGAATGTGGCAAATTCTTTAATATAATTCTGTTGGTTCCATTTTGTAGGTTTACACTGGCATTTGCTTCGATCTGGGCAGTTTGTAACGCAACAATTACACTGCCTACTTTAATAGAAACCGTATCATTAAAAAACTGAAAGGCTGGTATCGATTCATTATGCAAATGGTCATAAGCAGTAAGCAGATAATTATAATTACTATTTTCTGTTACTTTATCATGAAATGATTTTTTAGAGGCAGGGAGAAAGTCAATTAAATATCGCGTGTTTTCTAGATCAAATTGACATGTGTCTGGAAAGCGATAAAGTAAAAAGCCCTTTGCTGTATCTCCATCATGTGCTAAAGGACTATCTTTCCAAGAGAGTAACCAACCTGTATCTGTTTTTATTTTCTTTAAGTGAAGTGGGGCGCTTGGCGCAAGGGCATCTTTTTGAGGCATTTTTGGCAACAGTGCTGGATGACGATAATATTTTGTTTGGAGTGAATCTGTAAAACTTTTCTTATTTTTTATTAGTGATGAAACACTAAAAAATGCACTTCCAGATATGCGTTTTAATTTTCGGTTACTGGCAATTTGACGATCAATTTCTCTACCATCTTTCCAAGCGTTTAGTTGACTCTCATCCATTTTATAAGCGGCATGTCCAATATATAGCTGAGTATTAAAGCTATTTTTCTCCCACCAATTTATGAGCTTTTTATAGTCAGCAACATTATGGGAAATGTTCCAATATACTTGTGGAATGATATAGTCGATTAAAGCTTTTTGTGCCCATGAACGACTGTCTGCATAAATATCATCAAAAGATGATAAACCTTTCGTATCAGAGCCTTCTGGATCTTTGTAAGCATTTCTCCAAATTCCGGGAGGGCTTATTCCGAATTTTACTTCCGGATTAGTAGTCTTAATTATAGCTGCCACTTCTGCAATAAATTGGTTTATATTTTCTCTTCGCCAATCTGCTAAAGAAAGTTTTGAAGGGTTGAAAGCCTTGTATGCTTCGATATCATCAATCCTTTCATTTTTAACAGGGTAAGGATAGAAGTAATCATCAAAGTGGATAGCGTCAATATGGTAACGGCTAACAATATCTCTTACAATTTCCGAAATATAATTCCTTACTTCTGGTATGCCAGGGTTTAGAATTTGCATATCATGGTACTTAAAGTGCCAAGCGGGTTTTTGTTTGAAAATATGTTGATCAGCAATTTTTATTCGGGAAGATTGCACAGAACGAAATGGATTGATCCACGCATGGAACTCAATATTGTGGTTATGGCAAACTTCTACCATAAATGCCAAAGGATCGTAGTAAGGATTAGGGAGTTGTCCTTGTTTACCCGTAAGCCAATGCGACCATGGTTCATATTTACTTTCAAAAAAAGCATCAGCAGAAGCCCTTACTTGCACAATCATCGCATTGATACCTATTTTTTTACAATACTTGACAAGGGCAGTAAATTCTTGTTTTTGTTGTTGAGAAGAAAGCCCTTTAGTGCTTGGCCAATCTATATTATTAACGGTTGCTACCCAAACACCTCTAAACTCGCGTTTAGGAAATGTATCGGTTATTAGAATACTGGAGGAAAAAGCTAATTTAAATGCGGACTTACTATGTAGAAAGTATGGAAATAATAAGCAAAAAATCGG
>JBCDJE010000675.1:0-2911 GCA_038748185.1 Bacteroidota bacterium | reverse complement strand
ATACTTGTGCTAAGTAATATTAAAAACAGTTTTTGGCTACTGAACGAAAAAATGAAACAGTTTATATTAAAAAGTGCTCGTGATTTTAGTAATAAAAATGATACCAATAGAAGGAAGTAATTGTTTTTATGAATAAGATTCTGTTATAAATACAACATAAGTATACATTATATAATTTTTGGAATATCTGTAATGCGCTTAAAGCTGTATATGAAATCTACTCTATTTATTTCATGATTTCTATCATGTCCTTCCTTGATTTATCATATTGAATTAAAGTGGTGTTATGCCTAAATTTAATTATCTAACCCCCATCTTATACATATTTGTACCCAAAAGGGGATAAATCGATAAAATTTAATATTTCGCATTTATAACAGGTTAATCCTAACCTGTGGGTTTTGCACTGATATCTCATTCAAATACATTAAAACATATTTCATTACATAGTGAAAGAGTAATCTTAAAATTTCATCCTAGAGCTCACTTCCGTCGCCCAATTGATTTTACCTATCAATTGATAACTATTTCACAACCAAAAATGAGCTTCTATTATGAAAAAACAACTTGTATTGAGGCAGTATCTTTTAGTTATAGCCTGTATTTTTTTAAGTTATGTCACATACTCACAAGAGAGTGATCATTTTAAGATGGTTGATATACCCACTCGGGTTTTAAAAATTGACCAGGTATTTACCAGTGACGATCAATTACCACTTGATCAAATGAAAGCACCAATCTCTGGGTTGGCGATTTCAGGAGAAATTTCATTCAATTCCGATTCTAGTTTAGTAAGGGTTATCCTTATTGATAAGCAAAATGATGAATACCTTGTTTTTGAAACGTATCCATTTTTGGCAGAAGCTGTTTCTTTTACAATTACTGGATGGTGCGAAGAAACCGCTCGACTTTCCAATGTTACTGCCCAAGCCCTGAGGCTTGAAATAATAGATGCTTCTTTTCAATTAAACGAAATATTAATCAGTGAAAGGCCTTCTGCTACTGGCTTTCGAACAATGGATAAATCTGAAGACCAGCGAGCAGCAAAAATTGCCAAACTCAATGAAAGTATCAAGGAAAGAGGAAACTATTGGAGGGCTGGTGAAACATCAGTATCACGATTGTCATATCAAGAGAAAAAACAACTGTTTGGGAATAAGATTCCTAACTTACAAGGGTTCGACTATTATGTAGGGGGTGTATTTGTAATACCAGGGGCTTTGGAAGCACCTGTTGAAGAATCTCCGTTTGTAGAAGAATTTAGTTGGAGAAAACGGCATGGGCAAGATTGGTCAACAGCTGTAAAAAACCAGGGGTTTTGTGGTAGTTGTTGGGCTTTTGGTGCTGTTGGTGCCACAGAACTGATGGTCAATCTTTATTATAACAGGCATATTAATATAGACCTTTCAGAGCAAGAAGTACTTTCATGCTCCAATGCTGGAAGTTGTAGTGGAGGTTTTTCAGGAGGAGCTTTAAATTATATCCGTGAGCATGGCATTTCTAATGAACAATGCTATCCCTATGCAGCATTAGACTTACCTTGTGCAAACAAATGCAATACTCCCACAGAAAAAATACAAATTGAAAATTATCAATATCATCCTTCCAGTGATATGCAACGCTTTATATTTCAAAAGCCGGCAGCTTTTGGCATTTCTTCCTGGGGTCATTGTATTACGCTTATGGGCTTTAAAGTATTAGAAGAAGGTGACAGAGTTGCTGAAGACTTTTCTATTCCCTCAGGCGATCCGATTATTGGCAGATTGGCATGGGAAATAAAAAATAGCTGGGGCTCTGGTTGGGGAGAAGGAGGATTTGGCTACGTACTGACTGTTCCTGATAATATTGGCAGTAGTTACTCAATAAGCGGTAAAGTTACCAGTATGAATTACAATGATAACGACATTGTTTGTGAAGATAAAGATGGAGACGGTTATTATAATTGGGGCATTGGTGAAAAACCTGCACATTGCCTAACCTGCCCTGATGAACCCGATGGAGATGATGCCAGTCCCTACCTGGGACCCATGGATGAATATGGGATAATGAAAGTAAATATTCCTTTTGTTACAGTCAATGCAAAAGGTACAGAGGCAGGTGGCGTATTTGCCCATTACAAAGTGTATTTAAATGATGAGCTGGTAGGTGACACTTATGCTTCAGCTAACTATAAAGCTGATACCTTTGCAATCCCTTCATCTATTGGTGAGATAGAAAAACTCACTGTGGTATTCGATAACGATGCATTAATTTTAGGGGAAGATCGAAACCTTTCTGTAAAAAATGTTTCCATTAATCAAAATAAAATCGCAGCTAGTAATAAAAATGTTGTATATAAAAGAAAAACAGGGGAGATTATACCGTTTGATGAACTAATGCCCTGGGAGGGTGAATTGATATTTGATCTAAAGGAAATTTATTCAAAAATTATTGTTAGTGCCAAAGGTTCTCAGGCAGATGGAGAATTTGCACACTTTAAAGTTTATGTTGATGGTACAGAAATAGCTAACGAATATACATCATCTACCTATAAATCTTACCAATTTACTTTACTAGTTAATTCAAATAATATAGATGAAATTAAGATAAGCTTTGATAATGATGCTTTGGATAATGGTAATGACCGAAATCTTTATGTCCAAAGTATAGGCTTGAATGGAGAAATAATAGAAGCTACTGCTGAAAATGTTACTTATAAAAGGACAACAGGTGAGGTAATACCTTACAATGGAGTAATGCCGTGGAATGGGGATTTGATATTTGAGTTTGCTCCTGCGATTTGCAAAGGTGATATTACCCTATCTTCCCAAGCTGAAGTAGATGCGTTTAATTGTGAAGCAGTTACAGGAACTTTAACGATATCAGGAAGTGATATTACAAACGTAGATAGCCTTTCTGAATTAAAATCAGT
>JBCDJE010000674.1:0-2923 GCA_038748185.1 Bacteroidota bacterium | reverse complement strand
ATTTTTTTGAGTTTACATATCCTCTTAAAGCAGATCTTGTAAAAACGATGGAGAATAATTTCACAAAAAATATTTCCCAGGCTGAATTTGCCTATTTGTCAGGGAGGAGTTTAGCTGCATTTAAGAGGGATTTTAAAAAAGTATTTTCGGAATCACCGGGGAAGTGGCTAAAAAAGAAACGTTTATCGCTGGCTCATCATCTTCTGAAAAATACTAACAAGCGACCATCTGTCATTTATTTAGAAGTTGGCTTTGAAGATTATGCTCATTTTTCAAAGTCATTTAAATCATCATTTGGATATTCTCCTTCAGAAGTTAAATGAGCTTCACAGACATGTAATTTGATCTTTACAGCCTAATAGAGCATTATTCATGTCATTATTTTTGGGAGAAAAAAATCAGACTATGAATAATTTTCTTTTAATTATTGGCTTTATTACTATATTTCAACTTAACGCAAAGGCGCAACAACTTTCTCCTAAATGGGATTTCCAAGGGAAATATCTAATTGCAATCTCAGATGCTGATATGCTTCCTTCTGCTTATGAAAATGGTAAATTAGGACCGCTAAATGGTGCAGATCAACTAGCAGTAGTCCCATTAAACACTGCACCACAAAACTATAAAGCTTTTACTGCAGAGGTGAGTAATTCTGTGGCAGGCCCTCCTTCAGTAGTCGATGTTACCCCTGATGGAAACTATGCTTTTGTAATTGAAACATTTTCTCCCAGACCCGGAAAGAGTGATCAAGAAACTTTTGCGGATTTTAAGTTGGGGAATAAACTTACTATTATTGATCTTACTAACCCAGAGGCTCCTAAAAATATCGAAACGATAGAAATACCTGATAGACCTTTATCGGTAAATATAAATAAAGATGGGTCATTGCTTGCAATTAGTTATCATCCGCAAGGAGGAGGAACAAAGCAGCCGATAAGTATTCATAAAATTGTTAGTGGAAAAGTCACTAAAAACTATTTTCCGAAAATTTCAGGCTGGTCTTTAACAGATGAGCTTATTGATGTTGTTTGGCATCCTCAGCAGAACATAATAGCCCTAATTAATAGTACAAAAGCGACTGTGAGTTTTATGGAGTTTAGCGAAAATGATGATGATATTGCACTTAAAGTTTGGGGTAATACCGTAAGTGTAGGGAAGCAAACTTTTATTGGGCGTTTTACTGAAGATGGTAAGCACTTTTTGGTCAATAATCTTTACTGGGGTTCTGATGTAGCAAATACCTGGACAGAAGCCCCACGTGGGACTATTGTTAATATAACCCTTAATCATTTTGAAGCCAATGGGCAACCTGTACATTCTCTAACCTCACAAGTGATGGTTGGCGCTTCTCCTGAAGGGTTTGCGGTATCACCAGATGGTAAATATGTAGCTGTAGTTAATATGGAGCGAAGCTGGCTTCCATACGACGACAAACGCCAGACTTGGTTCAGTTCTATAAGTTTGATTAAGCGTAATCCTGAAACCGGGGCAATGACTCATGTGAGCACTACTCCCTATTATGCTATCCTTCCTGAGATGGCAGTTTTCGATGCAACAAGTAAATATCTAGCGGTAGTTAGCTCTGATCAGTATGATCATACTTTAAAAGGTGGAGCACTTGACTTCTTCCAAATTGTGAAAGACCCACTTGACACAAACCGTGAAACATTGGTGCAAACGAGGTATACTATTCCTTTGCAACATGGTGCACATGATTTAATTTTGGTCAAATGATAAAAGAGGGCGAGGGAATTTGATGAGTAATTGTAACATATCGCTTACTATATGAGAAAGCAATTTAGTGAGCAAAAAATACTTGCATTTAAGTAGTAGTATGGAAGTATATAGATTAGCTACTTTTTATAGAAGAGGAAGTTCGATCTTTAGAAATATAGCCTCTTTCTCTTTGATGAAGCACTTTCCTAAATTAACTTATCTAGCTAAATATGCTTTCTTTTACAAAGAGGTTATTAGTAATATAATTAATTTATGGATGTAGTACATAAGGTATATCAAGAGAGTGAACTTATAAAATCGTTCAGCGATTCGTGTTGGTATGATACAGCAACTCCGTATAGTTGGTGTCTAGGACAACTACAAACATTAAAAGATATACTGCTAGCAGGACATGCATTTACTATCGTAAGTGATGGTATGGAGTATCATACCAATACTTTAAAAGATTTTAAATGGTGGATAAAAAATATTTTTGGTGGCGGTTTTGAAGAAGACTTGTGACATAAGAGTATTAAGTTTTTTCATTTTTTAGCAGAAGCCAACTTACATACCTAATTTATCTTTCAATGCTTTTAAGGCATCTTGGTCTTTTAACTTTTTTACAGCTTTCTCCATATCTTGGTTAGCTTTGATGTGTTTTACTTCTTCTTCAGGGTTTTCAACGCTAGTTGCTTTTTGCTCAAAAGTGTCAGCATGCTTTTTTGTATCATCGGCTATATCTTCATATAAATCACTTACTATTTCTTTAGCTTGTACTTTTTGTTGCATGCGTTCTAACATGGAAATGGTTTCTTTTTCCAGATCTGAAACCAACTGCGGGGCATTCGCTTCTTCGACGTTTACTTGTTTTAATTCTTCGATCAGTTTTTTATTGGCATTGAGTTGTTGTTCTGTAGCAGTCTGCTCATGAGCCAGTTTTTGTTTTAGGTCTTTATTGAGATGTTCATTTTTCGCGAGATAGCTATTGATTACATCAAGATCATTTTTAAGCATGGAAACTTGATTTTCGAGTGTTTCAATGCTTTTTTCAAGCCTTGTCTTTATTGCTGCAATTGATTCAGGAGTCATTATTCTTACTATTAAATGGAGTACTTATCAATTAAATATGAGCGAATATTTTGATGTTATTATTTTTTTAATAGTTACCGAGACCAAAATTTGCATACATTATTTTTTTATGGAGAGT
>JBCDJE010000673.1:0-2923 GCA_038748185.1 Bacteroidota bacterium | reverse complement strand
TGTAAATTGTAAACAGCTCTGGTTAAAAATATCTGATTAGACATAAAAATTAAGTTGCTATATCCTTAGAAGATAATAATAAAATTCGGCTCTTTATAAAATTACTTGATGAGTTATAAAGATTCCAAGATAAGTTAATGGAATTTTATAAAAAATTACATTATTAAATGTAGATTCAATTAAAATTATATCGAACCTAAAATTCCTATTTGCCATCTAGATCAGGCAAAGAAAAATCACTGAAAATACTTTTTTTTTGCATCATTTTTTCAATTTCTGTAGATTTTCTTGGTGCAAGTCCTGAGAGTAATTCATAACCACTTTCTGTTATGAGGATGTCATCTTCTATTCTTACCCCAATACCCCACCACTTTTCATCACAAGGACTTCCAGGTGGAATATAAATCCCTGGCTCAACTGTAAGAACCATGTTGGGTTCAAAGTTTTCATAATTACCTCTATCATGTACATCTAAACCAATGTGGTGAGAAACACCATGAGGGAAATATTTGTGTTCTTCCTCAACATTTGCAATAATACCTAATTCTGCTAGGCCTTCATTAATTACTTCTTTCGAAATTTTAGTAGTAATACGAATGGGTTGCCCAGGCTTACAGTGTTTAAAAGAAGCTTCTTGTGCCTCATAAACAAGGTCATATATAGCTTTTTGTTCTTTTGTGAATTTTCCGTTTGCTGGTATTGTTCTGGTAACATCAGCTGTGTAACCTCTGTATTCAGCGCCTAAGTCCATTAATACCAAATCATTTCCTACACGCATTTTGTTATTGGTAATGTAATGCAAGACGCAGCCATTTGCCCCAGCGCCTACAATAGAAGGATATCCCTCATACTCAGCACCATATTTTTTAAATACAAATTCATGAATGCCTTGTATTTCTGTTTCAGACATACCTTCGTGCATCGCTTTCATTACCTCTAATTGCCCTACACAAGAGATGTTAACTGCTTTTCTAAGTAATACTATTTCCTCTGGAGTTTTTACTTCTCTAAGTGTTGCCATTATAGTATTTAAACTATATGCATCTAGATTATGGATAGGAGGTGGGATTGAAGCTTTTACTACTTCTTTCGCTTCTTTGGTTTCAGCCGCTAAAAATTCAGCAATGTATTCATCCTTTAAAATACTTGATTTTAGTCTTGCTTGCCATGCAATGAACTGAGCAACCTCTTTGGCGTTTGATAAATCCTCATTGCGCATCATGTCATATATTTGGGCTTTGGCAGCATCGAAGTCTTGAGGGAAAGCCGCTTTTTCTTTAAAACTACTTACAAGGTTATAAAGATCTGCTTCATTAGCAGTATCTCTTATGTCGTTCTTAAAATCGAAAAAGAAGACTTTATTAAATTGGGGAAAGGCTGTTTTGAAAGTATTAAATTCTTCTCCGTTTAAAACTAATTCAAAACCAAGCTTTTCTTTTACGCCTTCAACACCTAAGCGCTTACCAGTCCACATTTCAGCTCGCTCATCCCTTCTTTGGCAAAAAAGTATTTCATTGTATTGGGTTCCATCATCGGCAGTCTGTACATCTGAAAAAACAAGCAGTACCGCATGAGGTTCTAAGTAGCCAGTTAGATAATAAAAATCTGGGTTTTGGTGGTAAACATATTCAACATCGTTTGCCCTGTTTCTTACTGCATTAGCAAAAAAAACTGCAACCGAATTTTCTGGAAGCATATCTCTTAATTCTTGTCTTTTTTGTTTATGAAAGTTTTTATCTAAAAAATCACTCGGATAAGCACTTTCTTGTGCATAGACATGCACAATTAATAATTGTAGTAGTAGAATGTAGATAGCCTTTTTCATCTGTTTTGAGTAGTTTAGTTTTAATAATGAATGCATAGTTGGTATTTCTACCTGGTTCTAAAAATAATAAGAGATAGTGAGTTTATTCTATTTAAAAAAAAATATCAAGATGCCGGACTTACAGGTACTTTTACTACAACTTTGTCCCAATCAAGTACAATATTTACATGGTTACCTTGCGGATCGTAGGAAATGGTAAACTGTTCAGTAGGGGTGCTATTTTTTTCTGACAATACTTTGCTCCTGTGTATATCAAAACTATAGTCAGGTTCTGAGTAACCCCATTCACCAACTACCGAATTAAGTGCCACAGTCCATTCTTTTTCATCAGGGATTGTATAGAAACTATACGTTCCAGCAGCAACCGGTTCTCCATTAAAAATAACATCATTTGTAAAACTTATTTCTGTTGCTTCGTTTGCACCTGTGCGCCAATACTCGCCAAAAGGTTGTAAGGCACCCTCTTCTTGTGTTCCAAATACGGTCCTTTCTTTTCTGAAAGGGCGGCAGTAGTTTATAGTAATATTTAGATTATTACCCTTATATTCTGCTACATCAGCAGGGCTATGATTACGTGTAGTGAGCATTGTATAAGCTACAAAGCCTATAAAAGCAATAAGGATTACAGCAATTGCTAAAAAAAATTTCTTTTTCATGAGATACTTCTTTATTAGTATACCTTAAGTTGTTTAAAGCTAATTAGTTAAAAACTTTTTGCAATATTCAAATTAATATCCTTTATCTAGGAAATCAAACTAAATTGCAAATGTGGCTTGGATAGCATAATGATGTGGCGTAAAATTGCCGAAATTTTATCTGAAAAAAGCTTTAGCATTCATTCGTTAAATATATATTTTTATGTACACCGGATTATTACATACCCATAAGTTAGTTGTTGTTCTTTTTTTACTTATTTATCTCATAAAAACAGTTTTGCTACTAATTGGTAAAAAAGATAATTTGGATACTTTCAGTAAAAAGGTAAAAATACCTGAGATGGTTATTAGCTTTTTGTTTTTAATAACCGGTGCAGTTATGTTGTTTCAGCTACCAGAAATAAAGATACTATTAATCATAAAAATTGTAGCAGTATTTGCC
>JBCDJE010000672.1:0-2924 GCA_038748185.1 Bacteroidota bacterium | reverse complement strand
ATTTTCACCCGATTGTATTATAGTATTGCCACATAAATAATTACTGAAACAAACATTTTTTCAAGACTTTTTTTGATTCCGATAAACGGATAATTTTTTTTATTTAATGAGTCAGATACTAACGTAATATTCACCTTGGTTCATCATATTTAGTCTGCTGGCAGGCTTACTTTATAGCTGGCTGCTTTATCAGAAAGATAGTCCTTGGAGTCGTAAGACAAATATATTACTTTCAGTTTGTAGGTTTTTATTGGTTACTATTATATGCTTAATATTACTAGGGCCCTACATAAAGCAAATAAAGAACTATTATGAAAAACCTATAGTAGTATTAGCTGTAGATAATTCACAATCAATCCCAATAGTTACCGACTCTGTAGCATTACAAAACACTATGCAACAGTTAGATAAGCTTGCTTCTCAACTGACTGAAAATGATTATGATGTGACTATCCATTCTTTAAATCAAGAAAATAAAGCAAATACGATTGACGAAATAAAGTTTGAAAGTAGTAATACAGATTTGAGTAGTTTACTCAATAACATATCTGTATTTTATGAAAATAAAAATTTAGCTGGAGTAGTACTTCTTTCCGATGGTATTTACAATCAAGGTATTTCTCCTGAATATGCTGCATATAGTATGCCCGTATTTTCCGTAGGTGTTGGAGATACAATGCCTCAAGTAGATTTAAACCTAAAAACAGTTTTTTCAAATAAGATTGCTTATTTAGGTAACAAATTTCCTTTAGTTGCTGAGGTTGCCAATACAGGTTTTGCCGGAAAAGATGCAACAGTATTACTCAAAAAGCAAGGAAAAGTAATGAGTAAGAAACGGATTGCTTTTACAAGTGAAGATGGTATACAAAATGTAGATTTTCTGGTAGAGGGCAAAGAAGAAGGCATGCAGCACTATGTAATTGAAATTCAACCAATTTCAGGAGAATTTACTAAAGAAAATAATACAAAGAATATTTATGTAGATGTATTAGATAGTAAAGAAAAAATATTAGTAGTAGCTGCTTCTCCACATCCCGATATAAAAGCAGTGAGAAGTATAGTAGAGCGAAATGAAAATTATGAATTTGAAATTTATATTCCCGGACTTTCAGTAGAAGCAGATAGAAGTTTCAAAGCTGATGAAAAATACGATCTGGTTATCTTTCATCAAGTACCAAATTTCAGAAATATAGGCTCTAATATTCTAAAAGAATTTCAAGAAAGACGTGTAGCTACGTGGTTTATTCTTGGCAATCAAACCGATATTTCTTATTTCAATCAATTTAATAAAGCAGTAAGTATTATTACTACAGGTGCCCAAACTGATAGGGTTACTCCTAACTATAATGCAGGTTTCTCCAAATTTACTTTTGATAATGATAAAAAAGCCATCCTGGCAAAATCTCCACCTGTTACAGTACCCTTTGGCAATTTTGAATTAGCAGGAAATACAGAAGTAATCCTTTACCAAAAAGTAGGAAGTATTGTAACTGAAAAACCTATGTTAGTAGTAAATGAGCAAGAAGGTGTAAAAAGTGCTGTACTAATGGGTGAGGGAATTTGGCAGTGGAAATTACAAGAATATGCTTCAAATAAGAATAACGAAGCATTTGATGGGATGATTAGTAAACTCATCCAATATCTTTCAACAAAAGAAGATAAAAGGAAATTTAGGGTATATCCTTCATCTAATGAAGTTTTCGATTCAGAAACAGTCTTTTTTGAAACAGAAGTGTATAATGATATTTATGAGAAAATCTCCGGTCAAAAAATTGATTTGCAAATTACCAACGAAGAAGGAGAAAATAGAAGCTATAACTACGTTAACAATAGTACTAGCTTTCGCTATACTGTAAATGGCTTGGAGCAAGGTATCTACAAATACAAAGCAAGTACAATGCTTAATGGCCAAATTGAAGTAAGTCAAGGAGAATTTACAGTTAAAAAACTGGAGATTGAATCTGTAAATACTACAGCCAATTTCAATTTATTAAAAAACCTTGCTAAGCAAAGTGGTGGTCAGTTTTACAATGCCAGCGAATTACAAAAACTAGAAGCACAACTAGTAAGCAACAAGAAACCCGATGTAATTCACAGCCAAGAAGAATTTCAAGAAATTCTCAATATCGAATGGATACTTGCCCTTATTATTCTATTGGCTACAACTGAGTGGGTGATTAGAAAAGTAAAAGGAGCATATTGAGTCTAGTTGTAGACCAAACTCAATTAGCTATTTGTGTAGGAAGTTTTAATTTATCAAACTCAATACCTTCGTAAATTTCATTTAAAGGTAAACTTGTTTTTATTGAAGGAAGTTGAAGTTGTTGGTCGAGCTTAGTGTACGAATCGTGTAACCACCCTTCTTTTGCTTTACTAAAACATTCTACCAAACAAAGTTTTTGAGAAACCAATACATAATGTTGCAGGCTTTCAATTTTCTGATATGCCTTAAACTTTTCACCACGGTCGTATCCTTCTGTAGCATCTGAAAGTACCTCAAAAATAACGGAAGGAAAACGTACACTCATATCATCATCCTCTCTTTCATCACAAGTTACTACTACATCGGGGTATCGGTAATCGTACTTATGTGATATCTCAGTTTTGGTTGAATCTCCGTATACAATGCACTTAGTATTTTTTAATCTTTTCTCAAGTGCAAAAGAGATAAGTAGCATTATGCGGCTATGGCGTTTACTACCTCCTGCCATAGCGAAAACCTCCCCGAAGAAAAATTCATGCTTAACTTCACTATTACTTTCAAGTTGTAGATACTCCTCAAAAGTGTAGTTTTGTTTCAATCTTTCTGCGTCTCCCATAATGTCAAATTATTATTCCGACAGTGTGATACTTGTGTGAGATATAAAAAGTTCAGTAATCTAGGTTAAAGAGGGGCAGTTACGCCCCGCGTATGAACTGATAGT
>JBCDJE010000671.1:0-2926 GCA_038748185.1 Bacteroidota bacterium | reverse complement strand
GTTATCGACTATAAACCTAGTCTAAAAAAGTATTTTTACGCGTTAGCCGGGAATTGGCTTTTAGGAGTATTAGAAGGAAGTTTAGAAGAGGACGACAAATTCACTTTAAAAAACCCTGATAAGGCATATTTGGTAGCTGGGGGATTTGTTTTTTTTGCTTTGTATAATAATAAAGTTGCAGGTTGTGTCGCACTCAAAAGACTCAATGAGGCAACTTTCGAATTTGCAAAGCTATTTATTCATCCAGATTATAGGAATTTAGGAATAGCTACAAAGCTTATTGAAAGGTGTATTACTCGTTGTAAAGAAAATCATGCAACTGAGCTATGGTTACAAACTACATTAAGTATGACTCAAGCACATAAACTCTATTATAAACTTGGTTTTAAAGATGGGTTTCCACCACCTCAAATGACCACTTTAAAGCGAACTGAAAAGATAATGTACTTAGCATTATGATCGATTTAATAGGATATGCTGCATTAGGGCTTAATTTGCTATCGATGACAATGAAAGATATCTTGTATTTGAGATTATTTTCGTTTTTGGCGAATGTGAGTTATATAATTTATGGAGTAATGTTAAGTGCTATGCCAATTATAGTTGGGTGTAGTATTGCCGTAGCCATTCACAGTTACCATATTGTGAAAATTAAGATAGAAACATAATCAAGTGAAATTTACATCTTACAGGATACCAAGCAATAATCTTATTTTACATTTGTATTAAATATTTCTCTTGAGCAATTTCTTATGTACGATCAACATTTCTTAGTAGCTGTAATTAGCAACTTTGTAACTGAAAAAAACTATAGGTTTACCTCTTTTGGTTCAGGGCACATTCACGATACTTATTTAGTTGAAACGAGAGGTGATTTTCCTCAGAGGTACTTGTTACAACGTATCAACAATCACGTTTTTCAAGATATACCTAAAATGATGGAAAACATATATACCATTACAAACTATTTAAAACAAGAAATAGAACAACAAGAAGACAGCGTATTCACTACAACTGAAGTTATTCCAACTATAAACAAAGCTTTGTTCTTTAAAGATAGCGACGATCAATACTGGCGTATGCTTACTTTCATACCTGAAACGATTAGTTATAATAAAGTTACTTCTGAAATACAGGCATTTGAAGCGGGCTTTGCGTTTGGCAAATTTCAACGGTTCCTATCGACTATGCCTACAAGTGATCTTACTATTACCATCCCAAATTTCCATAATATGGAATATCGCTTGGCAAATTTTGCAAAATCTAAGAGTGAAGATGTAGTTAATCGGCTAAAATCTGTAAAAGCAGAAATAGAATTTGTGGAAGACAGGAAACAGAAGATGATTGATTTTTATAGTAAAATAGAAACTGATAGTTTTCCTATACGGGTTACCCATAATGATACAAAATTTAATAATGTGTTGTTAGATAAACGAACCCAGAAAGCAGTAAGCGTGATAGATTTGGATACTGTAATGCCTGGTACAATACTTTATGATTTTGGAGACGCTGTGCGCACTATTATCAATTTGGGGGAGGAAGATGAAAAAAATCTCAATAAGATAACAATAGCTTTGTCTTACTACAAATCATTTGCAGCAGGTTATCTCAAAGAAACAAGCCCTTTTCTTACACACAATGAAATAAGGCATCTTGTTTTTGCATGTCAGTATATGACTTTTATTATGGGTTTAAGGTTTCTTACTGATTATCTTGCCGGAGATGTTTACTACAAAATACATCATGCTACACATAATTTACAAAGAGCAAGGGCGCAATTTAGATTGTTAGAATGTATAGAGAAAGTTGAGAACGAAATGCATGTAATTATCCAGAAACTGTCAAAGTAAGTATGTCAAACAGGAAGTAACAACAGATAGATAAAACAGGATAAACTAATGCATCCTGTTCAAACTTGACAGGATTCTGTTTAGTGATTTGATCTCAATACGGGACTTTTATTTTGAGATCATCAAAACCTACTGAACTATGATCTATACCTGATATAAGAACTTCCGTAATTTCTATGCAGTAATTTGAAAGGTTCCATCTTCCAACTCCAAGGCTTGACCAATTATACCAGCCACCTTCCGATTTTTTAAACCACAATTGAATTGGGCCCTTTGTAACTTCGATTTCTAACAAGTCAAATACTCTACTGGGGCTGTCATAATCATAAGCATATACTTTAATCCAATGATCACCATAATGAGTAGACAATTTTCTGGGTTCTAAAGTAGGGTCAAAATTAATGCAATTATTGCCAACAGGTTTCTTAAAATTAAAGTTTTGGTCTACACATGGTTCAAAATTTTCATAACCCAAATGGTAGTGTTGATAATTACTTCTAAAAGCTTCTCTGTATTTGAGTTCATTATTTTCCTTTACATGCACCCATGCATTCCCTACTTTTTGAATATAAAATGGCCAATAGGTAAAAGTATTTTTTGCATTATCAGGTATAATTGAAAGTGCCATTTGATCATTAAAATCCACATAATTAGTAGTGCCATAAGCAGCTGTTCTCGCATCAGAAAGGTCTTCTTCAGGAAAGAAAAGCCCTTTAGTTGTTTCTTGATCGCTTTCTGTTTTAGGTGCTTCAGATAGCTCTGGTATTTCAGCAATTTGGATTACATCTGTTAGTTTGCCTTCATCTTCTACTATAGGCAAAATTCCATCAGTTTTCTCTGTACAATTTACAAATAGTAAAATAGATAGAAGTAAATAGTAAAAACTTCTTAGGATAAAAGTTTCTCTAAATGTTTTCATGATTTAATAAGATTAAAATGAAGTCATCTTGACTTTTTTTGAGAAAAAAGTAAGGGTTGTAGATATTAGTGTTGCGAAACATAAAACTACAACCCTATGTACCAAGTACTCAGCAAAGATATGATAGAATTTGAAATAGTTCCCTATTTACCTAAGC
>JBCDJE010000670.1:0-2929 GCA_038748185.1 Bacteroidota bacterium | reverse complement strand
CTCGTCGAGAGCATGCTCTGCAGCACATAGACAGTGCATACCTGCACGGAGCCTTGTTGATGGGGATACTATTGAGTTGCATAACCTCAATAGACAAGACTATACTTATAATGATGTAGATAAACCAAAAGTTTTAGCATTACAAGAAAGGTTATTGGCAATTAACCCTGATGCACTGGTAGAAGTACACAATACTTGGCTTACTAAAGAAAATGCCGAAGAGATGGTGATGAATGCCGATATTGTATTGGATACAATTGATTTTTTAAGCCTTGAAGGAATTATTGCTTTGCATGATGAATGCCATAAACAAGGAAAGCCAGCTATTAGTGCTGTTTCAGCCGGCTGGGGAGCAGGTGCACTTTATTTTCCTCCTAATGCTACTTGTACATTCCGTTCATTGTTTGGTATACCTGAACATGGTGATGTAAGCCATTTATCTTACGTTAGTACATTTAAAACTTTTATTGAGCAATTGGCCAATCATTTAGATGCTGATATTATTCGGGCGCTCTCTAAGGCTTTTACCGTAATGAAAGATGGAAAACCATGTCCGGCTGCTCAGGTTTCGCCAGGTGCTTTTTCAGTAGGTGCTTTGGCGATGAGTATTGTGGTAAGATACCTTTCAGGTAGAGAAATCGCAGAGGCACCAGACTTGATTTTACTTAATATGAATGATGTTTGTATTAATCAAACAGTTCAACTCCAAACAACCACAATTGTATAAATAAGTAGGTAGGTAGCATTAGAATAGTTGCCTTGTTGAGTTCAAGTCTTACGAGCAAATAACTGTTCAAAAGGCTTGAACTCTTTTGATATGAGGTACTTTGAGCATTAAGTAACTGGAAATATTTAGATCTTAGTTTTAAGTGAAATAATACATTGACTTTCAGTAATTTAAAAAATTCAGTAGTGTGACTATTTTGTGTAAATGCACAAGAGGAAACTAGCTTGATAATAATTCAGCTTTTATTTTAAATAATTGATCAGCTATTTCGGCAGTTCTTCTACCCATGCCACATGAACAGGCAATATCTATTTGTTCTCCACGGATATTTTCTATGTTTTTAAGCAGTTTTTTGTGTGTTTCTAAGGGAAGTTTTTCATGAACGAAACCAGCTATAAATCGTGTATCTTTGGGTAATTTTATATCTTTAAGTATATTGTAAAATGCCACATCAGTTTCAGGAGGGATATTGCCTTCAGCTAATGGATAATGCATGTAAGCTAGTTGATGAGTAGAAGGCCATTTATTGACAAGTTTGTTCGAAAATTTGACAAGTTTCTTAAGGGTTTTGAGTTTACCTAATGCTTCATTGTTTAAATCTCCTAAACAAAGATGTATGCCGACTGGAATTTCTGGATTGAGTAATCTTGCGAGCCCAATGATAGACTTAAAAGCTATATCAGAAATAAGTGGTGGCATCATTTGAAACATAATGACTTCTATAGGTACCTCTATTTGAAAAATGAGATCATTTTTATCCGCTATTTTGGCTATTTCATTTGCTTCATACGCCATTCTTTTATTAAAAACCTTTGCATACCTTAAACCATATATAGGGCCTAAAACAACAAATGTAATTCCAAGACCGGTAGGGAGGCCTACCTGAAATTTCATTCTAGAAGAGTCAGTCTTAGCTTTTAGTTTTTTATAGATTGGATAACTTTGTCTGAAATAATCTAACCACTTAAAATCAAGGTATTCCAATAAAGCTTTAGGGGATTTTTTTGGCCTTAATTTACTAGCCTTAGTATAGTGAATTGGCACACCATCTTTATTTCTTTCTGCTTTTTTGCTTACCTTCCAGTTTTCAGTATCCGCTTCCAGGCTATCCATAATAACTTGTGTCCATGCAGAACGACAACCTTTTGGATACTTTTCAGATTTTTCTCCAATTTCACCATCTGGTAATGAGTGTAAGCTTCCGTTCAGAAATGTCAATGCCTTTTCCATAGCAGTTGCTTCATTTATATAAGGCATACTGCCAACAAGGTGTGCATAACGTTTAGCCACTTTCATAGTATGGATAGTATGTTGGTGAAATTTTATTTGCGCCAAATGTAAAAAAATCCTGCCGAAAAGATTATTACTGTTTCAATAATTCAATTTTATTATTGAGTGATTTACAGAAAAATGTATTATTAACTAAGTTACTCTAGTGCAACCTAATTAATTGATTTTATAGAAAGGTCTAAGAAAAAGTTATTTAATTAATAGTTTGCGTTTTTTGATATAACAGTAACCATCAAGAAGGTTATACTTGTACACCCATTAGCATAATATCATCTCTTTGTTCGGTATTTTTCATATGCGATTTGAGCGTGGCTTCTAAAAAGGGTTTTTGTTCGTCAATGGGTTTCTGACTAGCTTCTAGTAAAATATTTTTTAAGCGTTTTTTTCCTAATCGTTCTCTGTTCTGATTATTTTGATCTTGATAACCATCAGAAGTGAGATAAAAAATGCTATTTTGTGGTAATGTATATTCTTGGTTATTGAATAGAGCCTTCTCATGATAGATACCTCCAATTGATTTTCTATCCCCTTTAACCTCAACCACTTCTTGCTTATTTTTTTCAATATAATACATGGAGCTTTTTGCACCAGCAAAAGTGATTTTGCTATTATGATTTAGGTCTTGTTCTATTTTAACAAACGAAAGATCCATTCCATAAACCTTTTCATTACTGGCGTGGAGTGTTTCTTTCAAATTATGGTGGAGTTGTTGGAGGATGTAGGCAGGATTAATTTTTTCGTTGTGAGATTCAATTATTAAGTCTAATAGGCTTTTGCCAATTAATGACATAAATGCTCCTGGAACACCATGACCTGTACAATCAACTGTTGCCAAAAGTGTAGTATTGCCAATTTCTTTAACCCAATAAAAATCTCCTGAAACAACATCTTTGGGTCTATAGATAATGAAAT
>JBCDJE010000669.1:0-2934 GCA_038748185.1 Bacteroidota bacterium | reverse complement strand
TTATTATGTTCTTTAAAATACTGGAAAAAGGTTTCTATTTGTAAGCTTCTTCTAAATTCAAATCCTTCTTCTGAATCGTTATTTTGTGTTTTGTATTTAGCTAATGCTTCTGACTTTTCAGTTGAATAAAGGTTATTAACTTCTTCTCGTAATTTGCGCATTGTTGTATCAGCCTTTCTAATATTCTCTTGTTCAAGCATTTGCTTACTTAATTTGAGAATTTCATCGATAGAAAGGTGTGTGTAATCTTCATCTTCTTCAACTTCACTATCTTCATCTTCTGAATCTGATGCCAAGGTATCATCTTCGACTTTATCAACTTTAGCTTCTTGTTTTGTAAGCGTTTTACCTTCTACCTGCACTGTATTATCAGCTATATTATTTGAAGCGTTTTCAGCTGTAATCCCACTATCTCCCGGTTTTTCTTTTTCTGAAGGAAGGTCTTTCTCGCTATCTTTAAATGCTGATTCAACAGCCAAGTTCGTATCTGCTTGTTCTAATTCAGCAGAAATAGGTTCAATATCAGTGTTGGAAACTTCTTTCTGATCATCCTGTACACTTTCATCTGTATCAACTTCAGTTTCAGGTACTTCAACCTTGCCGTTTTCCTGTCCGGATTCATTACCATCAGCACTTTCACTATTAGCTAGGTTTTCTGGCTGTAAGGCTTTATCCGTCTCTTGATCTGTTGTAAGTTTTTTCTTAACGTTTAACACTTCTTCAGTCTTATCTGTACCTTCCTTATTAGGATCCTTATCTTCGTTCATAATATTGAATTTTTGCAGCACAAAGCTAACAAAATGTTACTAATTAAGTCTTGGGTCTGAGGGGTAATTTGATAGTATTTGATATTTCTTTCCCATAGATCTCAGGATATTTTTCCACAACTTTTCAGGTTCAACTTCAAAAAGCATCTGAAGATTAGTTTTTGCTACCACCCAAGAATCTTGTTTTAATTCACTTTTCAATTGCTCGTTGCCCCAACCGCTATATCCTATAAAAAAACGGCAAGTTTTAGCATGTACCATCCCTTGAGCATGTAATGCTTTCAAGTGTTCGTAATTACCACTCCAGTATATTCCGTCTTTTAATGCTATACAACCTTCAAGAAAATCAAATTTGTGAATGAAATGCAAAGTATTTTGTTCTACAGGCCCCCCTACATAGATACTATTGTCAGAGAGTAACATTTCATTACTCTCTTCAATACTAACCATTGCCGGTTTGTTGAATACAAGACCAAATGATCCTTCATTTTGGTGCTCGCACATTAGTACAACTGATCTGTTAAAGTTTTGATCTTCCAAGAAAGGTTCTGCTAAAAGTACATCTCCTTTATGTACTTCTATGTTTTCATTTAAATTTTTGTCAAAAGGAAGCATATTTCAAAGCATTAGTTGAATATGTTATGTATTGATTCACAGAAGTTTGGAAACTATTTTTTGAATTTAGATAAACTGAATAATTGTCTAGTTTAATACTAAAGATAGCTTTAATTAAGTATTTGAAATTGAAGTACTAAAACTGATTATAATAATAACTTTGCTATCGTGATGGTGGTTATAAATTAGTAAGATGAGAATAAACTCAATATAGTTGCCTTATTATTTATCTTCTGAATGATTATCTGAAAGTTATAATTCAATTTTTAACCAGTAGTTTATTATTTCCAAACATTGTAAAATCTTTACTTTTATCAAAATAAAGTTACATCTTTTATGACCTCTTCTGATAATTTATAAAACTCTTTATGTGAATCAAATGGTTTTTGGTTGTTCAAAGCTGGCTTAATATATGACCCATCCTCCTGCATAATATATGAATTTACATTATCTTTTAAAGAATAGTCTAAAATATTCATTGTCTCTTTTTTACATTTTTCATCTACAAAAAGGAATAACGATTCAATTCTTCTATCGAAACTCCTTACCATAGCATCAGCACTGCCACCATATAGTTTTGGGTCTCCATTATTATGGAAGTAAAAAATTCTTGAGTGTTCTAAATAGTTACCTACTACCGACTTAACAATAATATTTTCGCTCAAGCCTTTTCTCCCCGGTCTTAAGCAGCAAATACCCCTAACAATTAATTTTATAGGTACACCTGCTTGAGAGGCTTTATAGAGTGCGTCTATAAATTTATCATCTTGTAATGAGTTTACTTTTATCACTATGCCAGATGGTAACCCTGCTTTGGCATTCTTGGCTTCTTGCCTAATGAAGGCAATCAACTCATTTCTCATTCTAATAGGAGCTGTAATTAAGTGATCGTATTTTTGAGGATTAGAATGTCCTGTAATGGCATTAAAAAACTCTGATACATCGTGAGCGTAGATTTCTTTTGTAGTTATTAAACCAATATCGGTATAAAGCTTTGAAGTACTTTCGTTGTAATTACCGCTTGACATGTGTACATAACGAGTTACTTTATCGCCCTCTTTCCGAACAATAAGCAACATTTTTGTGTGTGTCTTAAGGAAACCTATTCCATGAATCACAAAACAACCGGCATCTTGCAATCGTTTGGCCTCTCTTATATTATTTTCTTCATCAAAACGCGCCTTAATTTCAAATAGGACAGAAACATGCTTCCCATTTTCAGCTGCTTTAAATAGCGCATTGGTAATACGAGATCCCTTGGCAACACGGTAGATGGTAAGTTTTATAGCTAAAACGTTAGGATCTTCTGCAGCGGTCTCAATAAGCTTTAAAAGTGGCTCAATACTATTATAAGGGTGATGCAACAAAACATCTCTTTCTTTGAAAA
The DNA here is from genome assembly GCA_038748185.1 of Bacteroidota bacterium. Lineage (GTDB taxonomy): Bacteria > Bacteroidota > Bacteroidia > Cytophagales > Flammeovirgaceae > Chondrinema. The sequence goes on along the minus strand of JBCDJE010000669.1, from coordinate 165 downwards.
TACTATAGATGTTTTCTTCAGTATCATCCCGCCGCATAGATAAGGCTTTAACCGTTTTTTTGCTAGTAGGCAAATGATATTTAAAAGCACTATGATTTACTATTTGCCAAAGTCCGGTCAGGTCTATTAAAGAAGGAATTTCAAAAATATTATATTTATCAATAT
>JBCDJE010000668.1:0-2944 GCA_038748185.1 Bacteroidota bacterium | reverse complement strand
GACTATAAAAAGTAAAATATAAAAATTACTCAATAGTTTTTTGCTCAATTGAATGCTTCTAGATATTCTGTTCATTTTCATATTAATTTTGAGAGGTTATTTCTTCTACAGGCCAGTAGATAGAGGGCGTTCGGGCAGTAGCTAAATAAGTATTAAATTTTTCTACAATTTCAGGTTGCGTATCGGCAATATTATTTTTTTCTCCTTCATCAACTGATAAGTCGTAAATTTCCAATGGATTACCGTCAACCTTTACTGCTTTCCAATTCTTCCATCTCACTGCCTGAGCAAATTGTTTTTCATGGAACTCCCAATACATAAATCTATCCGATTCTGGTATTTCTTCTCCAAGTAGAGCAGGTAATACACTTATGCCATCTATATTTTTAGGTGCTTGTATTTTAGTGAATTCGCAAATGGTAGGCAATACATCGGGGAAGTACCAAGGATAGTCGCTTACTTTTCCAGCCGGCACAGTGCCAGGCATCCAGGTAATCATGGGGGTGCGAATACCTCCTTCATACATATCTCTTTTTCTGCCTTTTAGCTTACCAGAACTATCAAATACACCATCATACCTATTAGCAGCTCCATTATCAGAACAGAAAAATACTAGGGTTTTTTCAGTAATACCATATTCTTTAAGCTTTTCCATTAGTCTTTTTACATCTGCATCTACCATGCTAATCATAGCTGCATAGGTTTGCGCTTGTTCAGTCCAATTTTTATCTGTATACAAAGCTTTAAATTCATCGGTAGCATGAAATTTATCATGTGGCAAAGTGTAAGGCAGGTACATAAAGAAACTAGTATCTTTATTCATTTCTAAAAACTTAAAAGCATATTCTGAGAATAGTTCGTGAACATGTTGCCCTTGTTGTTCATTCCTATTGGCTTCAATAAGGAAAGTATCTCGATTATGCCAAACATATTCAGGATAATGATTATGCGCTTGTCTCTGGTTATTAAAACCAAACCATTCATCAAACCCTTTGGCATTGGGTTCTCCACTTGTAGTAGCTTCTCCAAGCCCCCACTTCCCAAACATTCCCGTTACATAACCTTTCATCTTTAGCAACTCAGCAATGGTTACATCTTCTTTTGCTAGTGGAATTCTTTTAGGCAAAGGCAGTTCAGGAATTTCTATTGCAGATGTATTGCCTCTTACTTTAGTATGTCCGGTATGTTGACCTGTCATTAAAGTGCTTCGTGAGGGGGCACAAACGGGCGAGCCAGCATAAACATGGGTGAAGCGAGTACCTTCAATAGCCATTTTGTCTATTGCAGGAGTCTTAATTTCTTTTTGCCCAAAACTTCCTAGATCACCGTATCCCAAATCATCTACCATAATAAAAATTATATTAGGTTTCGTATTGGGGAGCTCTTCAGGCTGTTTTATAGTTTGTTTTCCACAGGAAAGTATGAATATGTTAAAGGAACAGAATAAAAGAAAGCAGTTAAATTTCATATATTTAAAGTATATCAGTTTAGATAAATTTAGTGGTTTAGTTTCAAATTCGAGATTTGAGTATTATTCAATATTTTTCAAAATAGGCATTTGTGCATTTACTTCCTTTTGCCATTCTGAAAGTGCCTTAGATAATGTCTCTTTTACTTCAGGAAGTTGCTCAGCAAGGTTTTGCTCTTCTGAAGGATCGCTCTCCAGATCATACAATTCATAAGCACTTTCACCAGATAAAAGCTGTTCATGCCAAGCGATTAATTTGTATTTCCCTTTCCTTAGGGCTGAGGCGGGTTTCATACCTGAACCACGATGATAATGTGGATAATGCCAGTATTGTATACTTTCATCTGAACCTTGTGAACTACCAGTTAAAACCTCCCAAAAACTCCTTCCATCTATATTTTCTGGAATTTGCAGCCCAACACTTTTCAATATAGTAGGAAAAAAATCTATGGTTGAAAGTACATGATTTGCTTGGCTTCCTGCTTCTATTTTGCTGGGAAATCGAACAAGTAAAGGAACTCTAATCCCTCCTTCATACAACCAGCCTTTGCCTTTGCGAAAGGGATATTGTGAAGCATAGGCTTCTTTCCCACCATTATCAGAATAAAATATAACTAAGGTATTTTCATTTAATCCTAATTCATTCAGCTTTTTTAATAACCTACCTATGCCTGTATCGAGGTGATTGACCATGGCTGCCAATGTTGGTTTTATATTTCTTTCCCACAAAAGCGAATCTCCTTCAAACTGTTGAATAAGTTGTTTACTTTCCATTATGGGATCGTGTATGGCGTTGTGCGATACATACAAGAAAAAAGAGCTATCCTTATTTTCTTCTAAAAAACGCATTGCACGGTTTGTGATCGCATCAATATTATGCGGATCGCTCTCAGGATCATTATTTTTTCTAGGCTTGTAAGTAACCATATATTCATCAAAACCCTGCTTATCAGGGTTAAAAGGAAGACTTAAAGGGGGGATTTTTTCTTGCGAAAGGTGCCATTTACCGAAAGCCGCAGTTTTGTAACCATGTTCTTTTAGTAATTCAGCAATAGTAACTTCTTCAAGTGGTAAAAACTTCTGCCACTCTGGTTGTTGCAAAGGTTTATCAGGTGTTTCATCTCCCTTAATGAAATCAGTAAGATTCAATCTAGCAGGATATCTTCCTGTCATTAATGCAGCTCTTGTTGGACTACAAACGGCTGCAGAAGTGTAGGCTTGGGTAAAAAGCATCCCTTCAGTGGCAAACTGATCAATATTCGGAGTACTATAAGGGCCTCCATAGCATCCTAGCTGGCTCCATCCCAAATCATCTGCCAGAATAAAAAGTATATTAGGTAATTTTCTTGTTTCCTGAATTGAAGTACTTTTTTCTTGCCCACAGGAAGATATAATGAAAATGCAGTACAAAAATGCAAGATATAACCTAAGCCTATTCATTTTCATTACAGAAATTGGGAGTTAGTTCTTCAAGAG
>JBCDJE010000667.1:0-2945 GCA_038748185.1 Bacteroidota bacterium | reverse complement strand
GCTCTTCCGATCTGCTTTTTTCCCATTTATGGAATAAATATTAAATTATTGCTACATATATTTCTCAGCAAGAAATATATAAAATTCTGTAAACCAAATAGTTATAGTAAAAATTTTCTTTCTTGAGACTTTAGGCATCTATTTTTCTTGATTACATTCAACAATGTAAGATACTATAGATTAACTGAAGCTATTACTACTTACAATCATACAACTATCATTGAAATTACATTTTAACTGAAACTATTATTTCATAAAGTTTTCGCTGTATGACAAAGTGCTTAACTTTATCATGTTATTTATGGATGACCGTTTCTCAGGCTTTATTTTGTCAGGGGAATCGGTCATCTCTTTTTAGAGATATACCAGAAAGCAATTCATCCATTAGCAAGCTAGTGGGTAATCACACCGAGCTCTCTATATTACCTCACATGATTCCCATAGAAAGTAAAGACAAAATTGCCACTAACTTCTCAATAGCTCGAACTGAGGTCACAGTTAAACAATATAAATTTTTTTGCAAAGAAACGGGTAAATCGATGCCTTCAAGAATGCCTTTTTGGGGATGGCAAGAAAACCATCCTATAGTTTATATTAGTTGGAAAGATGCGCAAGAATATTGCGATTGGCTTTCTGAAAAAACTGGAAAAAAATATAGATTACCTACTACCAAAGAGTGGGAAATAGCAGCTAGGGGAGGTATTAAAAGCTTGGGATATAAATACAGCGGTTATGAAAATGCTGAAAGTGTTGCCTGGTTTACAGAAAATGTAAATTCGTTAGGTTCACAAGTAGTAGCCATAAAGCAACCTAATGAAGTAGGTTTGTATGATATGAGTGGTAATGTATGGGAACTGTGCCTGGGAGAACATAAATTAACTAGAAATACAAATGTAAAATCAATAAAAGGAGGTAGTTGGAATCGGGCTCGCAGAACACTACAAATCCAATATACAGAAGAAATACATGCTGACTATTGTAATTTCGATATTGGATTTAGACCAGTAGCATCTTTTTAACCTAAGTTTTAAAACAGTTTGTTTAAATAAAACAAAAAATAGATATCGATTGCCAAGCTTACCTGTTAATTGCTTATTTTTTTACATTGCATGAAACAACTAAGCTTCATGTTTAATAGTTTTGCAATGATTCTATCTACAAATTAAAAGTATTACAAACCTTACAGGTTAGGTAATAACAACAGTTACTGAAGCTATAATAATGATAAAATTACCTGATAATGTTGCCGCATTAGAGAGTTACAAACCCGGAAAAGCTGTAGAAAATATATTCCAAGGAAAAAATTTCCATAAAACAGCCATTCTTAGTAGCAATGAAAACAACTTAGGAACCTCACCAAAGGCAATAGCTGCTATGAAAAAAGCTATTTCAAATGCTTATTTATATCCTGACCCAAGTGGGCTACAACTTAGAACTAAGTTGGCAAAAAAACATCATACTGATATTAATCACATTATAATTGGCAATGGATCTGATAATATTCTGGCTAATATTTTCAAAGCTTTTTTTGAGCCAGGAGATGAGCTTGTTTCTTCTAAAGGTTCTTTTGTTGCTGTAAATGTAATGACTAAGCTTCATAATATCCCCTACTTACAAGCTCCGCTTACAAAGCATTATGCTTTTGATTTAGATGCAATTTATGCGCTAATTGGCCCTAAAACCAAAGCCATTTACCTCTGTAATCCTAATAACCCCACTGGTACTATGATTAACTATAAGGAGTTGGCAGATTTTATTGGTAAGATTTCTAAGAATATTTTAATTATTATAGATGAAGCTTATGCAGAATTTGCGTCTTCACTCTCTGATAACTTTCCAGACACGACTGATATTAATTTACCAAATGTGCTGACGTTGAGGACTTTTTCAAAAGCTTTTGGGTTAGCTGGGGTAAGACTTGGTTACGGTATTGGCAGCCCTTTTATTATTGAAACGCTCTTGAAAGTAAAACTCACTTTTAATCCTTCAAGCATAGCGCAAGCAGCTGGAATCGGCGCATTAGACGATGAAGCTTTTATGAATAAAACGACAGATTTAAATAAAAAAGGACTTGTGTATTACCAACAAGCTTTTGATAGGATGAAATTAGACTACATAAAGTCGTTTGGAAACTTTGTTATGGTAGATTTTGGAACTGAAGCGAAAGCATTTAAAGTATTTCAAGAACTACTTGATAGAGGTGTTTTTGTAAGACCTCTTGGTTTTTTTCAACTTCCTCATTGTTTGCGTATTACAGTTGGTCTCCCTGAAGAATGCCAGCTATTAGTCGAGAAATTAGAAGAAGTTTTAGAAATGGAAAGTGTATGATTTTCATTATCATTTTACAAAAAATTGAATACCTATTTCTCTGCTATTAAACTATAGCATTTAGCAAAATACCTAAGCTTGATAGAAGCTTAATCAACTCCAAGTTTTTGTGGAATAGACATTTTCGGTTTTTCAGCAGCTATTTGTTGCATATCAAACTTTCTTCCAGCTTGTTTATTAAGTAGTACACTTATATACTGGCCTAAAGTATTACTAAGCTTCTGTACCTTTATTAAGTTACTGGTCCAGTTAGTAGGTGGTAAATCTAAGATATCTGCTTTTTCGTCGCCGATTAAGTAACGCATATAAGAAGTTATATAACCTTCAGGTAGCTTTATAGGTAGTTGATCCTCATAATTATTAAGCAAAGCTTTTGTTAAAGCTTTACCTTCAAAAGAAGGTTTCATTTGCCTTATCTCAATTGCTTGAGTAAGTAAATAGGCTTTTTTTAAGTTGCTGGGTATAATTTCCTCATCAAGACCAAGTATATAACCTATAACATTCCAAAGATGTTGGTATGCTTCTGCTTCTTGTGAATTTATTATCCTTCCACTTTTCCTCAGACCTCTCAGAATAATAAAGGAAAACGCCAAGTTAGTTCCAGCCATATCTTCTTG
>JBCDJE010000666.1:0-2953 GCA_038748185.1 Bacteroidota bacterium | reverse complement strand
TTCCTTTTTAGATTTAGTTGAGTACAAATGAAATTTAGTGCCTATCTAAATGGATGTATTTTATGCTAAACGCATATATTTCAGCCTCCTCACTGGGAGGCTTTTTACTTGCTAAATTTAGGCAAGGATTTAGTATTGAATTATTATAGCATAAATTTCATTAAATTAGAAGTCGATATTTTAATACATACATTATATCTCAGATAACAAGCACTACTATTTTTTAGCCGAGATTATTTAATATGGATAGGGTTATCAGGGTAAAAAGAACTAAACATCACCTGATTACAAACAAATGGATTTGGAGATTTGCTTGGCACGATGCAAGGAAAAACTTGCCAAGACTTATTTGGTTTATCTCATCTATTATTATTGGCATAGCTGCACTCGTAGCTATTCATTCTTTTATCTATAATTTGAGAAATGATGTTGATAACCAAGCAAAAGCTCTACTTGGTGCTGATTTAGTTTTGTATAGTGATAAAAATTTTGAAGGTGATGCTTTTACTTTGTTAGATTCCTTGCAACAAGAGCAAGCAAGTGATGCACGCTTCTCGTCTATGGTAGCATTTCCGCACAATGGTGAAAGTAGAATTGCTCAAATTGTGGCAATAGAAGGATCTTATCCATTTTATGGAGAAATGCTTACTTTACCTGAGCATGCTATTGATAGTTTTCGACTGGTAGGCGAAGCATTACTTGACGACAACATGGCTTTTGAGTATGAAGTATCCACAGGAGATACTCTGCAAATTGGTGAATTGAAATTAAGAATAGCAGGAATTGTTACCAAAATACCAGGTAATGTAAAAATTGCTGGTACTTTTGCCCCTTCAGTTTATATTCCGCTTGATAGCTTAGCAGCAACAGGTTTAACAGGAAAAGGTAGTAGAATTAACTACCGAAAGTACTTTAAGAATACAACTACTAGTACTGCCGAACAATTGCTTAATAAATTGAGAGCGGTAATTAACAAAACAGGTCTAGGTTATGAAACTGTAGCATACAGAAAGGAAAGTTTAGGTAGTGGCTTTGAGAATTTGAATCGCTTTTTTAACCTTTTAGGGTTTATGGCGCTAATCTTAGGTTCTGCAGGCGTAGCAAGTTCGGTTCATATTTATAGTAAAGAAAAAGTGCCTACTATCGCTATACTGAGGTGCTTAGGTGCTTCAGGGAAAATAGCTTTTCAGGTTGTTTTCTTACAAATAGCAATGATAGGTTTCATAGGAAGTGTTGCCGGGGCACTTCTCGGGCATTATATTCAATTGATTATACCCTTTGTTTTAGAGGATTTTCTACCAGTTGCACTTGATTTCGATGTGTCTTGGAGAGCACTAGGAGAAGGTATTTTTATAGGTTTTACCATTACTATGCTATTTGCATTATTTCCTTTAGTTGGAATAAAGTTTATTCCTCCACTAGCAGTGTTAAGAAGCGATGTTTCAAATGAACCTGGAGAAAGTAAAGCCAGAAGAAAGGTCATATTTTTTATTATTTTGTTTTGCTGGTTTTTTGCCTTATTACAAACAGGCAATTTCAAAATAGGTTCTATATTTTTTATTTGCTTTTTATTGAGTTTATTACTTTTTGGGCTAGTAGCGTTTGTTTTAGTTTATGGGCTCAGAAAATTCTTTCCCTATCGTGCACATTTTATTTTTAGGCAAAGCTTGGCAAACCTTTTTAGACCAAACAACCAAACTGTTGTTCTAATTTTAGTAATTGGGTTAGGAGCATTTCTTATTTCTACTGTGAGCATTGTTCAAAATGGAATTTTACAGCAAATTGCCAAAGTATCAGCAGGTACCAAATCTAATATGGTGCTTTATGATGTTCAACCTGACCAAAAGAAAGAAGTATTAAAAATGGTAGAAGATTTCGGTATAAAAAAGAATAACGATGTGCCGATTGTTATGCTTAGGTTACATAAGATTAAGGGTAGGTCTATTAACGAAATAAAATCAGATGATTCGGAAGAAAGCATACCAGACTGGTTGTTGTATATGGAACACTTAGCAACCTACAGAAACGATCTTATTGATTCGGAGGAAATTACCACCGGAATACTTTTAGATAGCGTAAGGATAAAGGAGGACACTGTCTATATTTCTATTACTGAAACAATTGCCGAGCAACTACATTTAAATGTGGGAGATGAAGTGATATTTAACGTTCATGGACTTGCTATTGAGACTTATGTTGGTAGTATAAGAAAAGTAGAGTGGCAACAATTACATACTAATTTTGCCTTTTTATTTCCTATTGGTGTTTTGGAAGAAACACCGCACTTTTATGCTTTACTTTTACATGCACCTTCAACCTTTATAAATGCACGATTTAAACAAAGGTTGGCAGAGAAAGCGCCAAATATCTCCACTGTAGATTTATCCCTAATGCTTAAAACCGTAGACGAGGTGATGGAGAAGGTCGCTTTTGCTTTAAAATTTATGGCTATGTTTTGCGTGGTAACCGGATTAATGGTATTAGCAGGGTCAGTAGTAAACAGTAAATTTATGAAAATGAAAGAAAGTTCACTTTTGCGAACAATAGGTGCGTTGCGAAGACAGCTTTTAGGTATTGCCATTTTAGAGTATGCATATTTAGGCTGTTTTGCTGGTATTTGCGGTATTTTACTTTCTTTATTAGCTAGTTGGGCACTTACCAGTTACTTTTTAGATTTAGTCTTTGTGCCTAAATTATCTGATATGGCTTTTATCCTATTTACAATTATTTTGCTTACTATCACTGTAGGGAGTATAAATCTGCGAGAAATCTTAAATCGTTCTCCACTTGAAGTTTTAAGGAAGGAAGGTTGAATATTTAGCAATTACTTTATTAATATTACTCAATTATCATTAAAAAGAATTTAGCATAATAAACATTATCACGAATTATTTACTATAGCGGAAAAGTCTTAAGCAAATTAAAGATTGATGTAATTAATCAAGCATCACTT
>JBCDJE010000665.1:0-2954 GCA_038748185.1 Bacteroidota bacterium | reverse complement strand
GTAATAGTAGTGGATGATGAAGATAGGGAAAATGAAGGAGATTTTGTTTGTGCTGCTGAAAAAGTCACACCAGAGATTATCAACTTTATGGCAAAAGAAGGTAGAGGCCTAATTTGCTGCCCACTTTTGGCTTCCAGATGCGAAGCATTACAACTCACTCCTATGGTAAGCAGTAATACAGCTGTACACGAAACGCCTTTTACTGTTTCAGTAGATTTAATAGGATATGGTTGCACTACCGGTATTTCAGCTAGTGATAGAGCTAAAACCATTCAGGCATTGGTTAATCCGGCTACAAAACCAGAAGAATTGGGCAGACCAGGACATATTTTCCCTTTAATAGCCCGAAAAGGAGGCGTTTTAAGAAGAACAGGACATACTGAAGCAGCTATTGATCTAGCTAGACTTGCAGGCCTTACTCCTGCAGGTGTTTTAGTAGAAATTATGAATGAAGATGGCTCTATGGCACGTTTGCCTAATCTAAGAACTGTTGCTGATAAGTTTAATTTAAAACTAGTCACTATCAAAGACCTTATTGAATATAGACTACACCACGACTCTCTTATCACTCAAGTTTCTTCTACGCCATTTCCAAGCAGATTTGGAAGCTTTCATTTACATGCTTTCAAACAACTAAATTCTGAGAATTTACATATTGCTATGGTTAAAGGGAATTGGGAAACAGATGAGGCAATACCAGTTCGGGTACATGCATCAAATATACTCGAAGATTTATTTGGATTAACCTTGAATCATCGTGGGGGCATCTTGCAAACAGCTATGCAAATGATTGATAAAATAGGTAAAGGTATAGTGTTATACATCAACAATCCAGATGATAAATATGAAAGTTTGAGTGAAAGCATAGATAAAATAAAAGCACAAATTACATCGAAAGATACGCTAAACGACTCACAAGGCATGAATATAAGAGACTATGGCATCGGTGCTCAAATACTTAGAAATTTAGGGGTAAGCAACATGCGATTGATTAGCAACAAACCCAAAAAGATGATTGGACTTACGGGTTACGGGTTAAAAATTATTGATAATATTCCTATAGAAACTATTTGAAACAATTAAGATGGGCAAAATATTAAACTAATAAAAACTTAATGGCATTATTGAACAATAGCAAAGCACCAAATTTTATTCTTCCATCTACAAGTGGTAATGATTTTTCTTTATATCAAGACATGGCAGGCAAGCCTTGCATCATCTATTTTTATCCAAAAGATTTTACCCCCGGTTGTACAAAAGAAGCATGTAGCTTTAGAGATGTACATCAGGAATTTTCCGGTTTAGATATTACTGTATTTGGAATTAGTAAAGATACGATAAGCTCACATTTAAAATTTAAAGCAGCTTATCAATTACCTTTTGAACTTTTGTCTGATGCAACAGGGGATGTTTGTAAAAAGTATAAAGCACTTATTCCCATATTGAATGTACCTAAAAGGATTACTTATTTGCTAGATAAAAATCACAAAATAGCTTCCTCATTCGAAAACATGTTCAATGCCTCTGCTCATATTAAAGAAATGATTGCTAAAGTAAAATCAATGTAAATTGTGAATGTCAAAGCTATTCGATAAGTGCTCCACTAGCAATTTTCTTTTTCAAAACTGCTTCATTTTCGCTCCCTCCTGCGCCTAGTGCTTTTTTCCATTGCTCAAGGGCTTTTTCTTTGTTACCCGTTTTATAGAGTACATCACCATAATGCTCTGCTATAGTACCATCCTCAGAAAGTGAAGAAGCCTTTTCGAGATATTTTAAAGCTTCTTTATACTTCCCATTCGCATATAAAATCCAACCATAAGTGTCGAGGTAAGTGGCGTTTTCAGGGGCTTTTTCAATAAGTCTTTTTCCCATTTCCATAGCTTTTTCTAGCTTATCTTTTCTCACTGAAAGAAAATAAGCATAATTATTTAGCACCTGAATATTATTAGGATCATGTGTTAGTACTTTTTCATAAGACTCATCAGATTTATCATATTCTTCTAGGTAGTGGTAAATATCACCTAGTTGCGCGTCAAATTGAGCAATAAGCTGAGGTGTATTTGCATAAATTCTACCTGACTCTAACATATCTTTAGCGGTATCGTAATCTTTCTTCATTACGTAACCTAAGCCAGCAAAAAAGTATAATCTCGGCTGGTTTGGAAAGTACTCTTGTGCCTCTTCAGCATGGTCGATTATCTTATCGTACTCTTGTAGTTCCCAATCAATATTTAATACCTTTTGCCAAGTATCGAAAGTATTTCCATCTATTTTTAGTGCTTCTAAATAAATCTTTCTAGCTTCCTTTTTCTTCTCTTCAAATAGTAAAAAATCACCATAGAGGTTTTTTGCAACAGCTGAATTAGGATGCGTATCAACTAAAACAGAGGCTAAGTCTTTTATTCTATCTGTCGATTTATTCTTCACAGCTTCCTGCTGATACATTCTAAGAATTTCGATTTTTTGTTCAATATCCACCAAATTACTAGAAAATGATTCTTTAATCATTTTATCTGCTATTTCATCTTTCCCTTGAACTTTGTAAACTTTAGCGAGCATCAATTTAGCTTCTGCATCATCAGGATTCTGAGCTATTACTTTTTGCAGCAACTCAACAGCTTTTTCGGTTTGGTCGTTTGCCAATAAGAGTTGAGCTTGAGAGGTAATATACCTTATTTCACCGGGAAAATATTCTATGAGCTTATTTCCTTCTGCTAATGCTTCGGTAGTTTTGCCCTGTTTTAAATACAATCTTTGTTTTTGTCTTATAATAAGTTCACTTACACCAAATTTTTCTTCTGAACGATTATAAGCTGCAATTGCTTTTTCATAATCAGGTAAGAATAGGTATGCTGAAGCTAAGTTATAATAATTTTCTTCAGAAGGACTCACTTCAGTCAGTGCTTCGAGGGTTGTTGTTAGTGCTTCAAAATCTTTATTTTTTCGATAAACTT
>JBCDJE010000664.1:0-2959 GCA_038748185.1 Bacteroidota bacterium | reverse complement strand
GTAGTGCCAACATTAGCGCCCATAATAAAATTAAAAGTTTGTTTCAAACTAATCTTATTAGTTGCTGCCAATGGTACAATGAGCGAGGTAGTCACTGAGCTTGACTGTAAAGCAGCAGTAAATAAAGTACCAATTGCCAGCGATTTTAACGGGCTGCCAAAAATAAAGTCACTCATTTTTCTTTTAGAGTCACCAATAAGAATTTCTTTAATTACTTGGGTAAATGATTTAATAGCATAAAATAATAAAAAGAGCGCCAGTCCTATCATAAGTATTGGACTATTACCAAGTATCTGATAAATGAAATTACTAATTGGTTTTAGACTATAACTAAAAAAGTCTGAATTACCGACTTGAGGTGAATAGATTAAATGTGTGATATTCTTACTTGCTAAAGACAGAAAGCCTGTAAAATACTGTAAAGGCAGTAAAATTAAGACTGTAAAAATATTAAAAAAGTCATGAACTGCTGCAGCTGCTAGTGCTCTTCTAAACTCTTTCTTTTTAGAAATATACCCAAGTGAAACAATTGTACTTGTAACAGTAGTACCAATATTGGCGCCCATTACAATAGGTATAGCACTATCTAAAGATATAGTACCAACTGATACAATAGCCACTATTGTTGAGGTAATGGTTGAACTGCTTTGAAGAATAGCCGTAGCCAAAATACCAATAAAAAAACCGACAAACGGATTTGAAGTAGCTTCTATTATTTGTGTTACAGTATTGCTGCTCAATAGGCTGAAGGCGTTGCCCATTAAATTTAATGACAGGAAAAAAGCAAAAAAGACTACAACGAATCGTAACAGCCTTTTACTAAAATTAATAATTTCAAACTTTCGCTTAGCTACTGTCAACACCTAAATTTGCTTAATAATGTGTCGGTAATTTTTAAAGTTGCAAAGCTAGTTGAGTTCGAATGTAAAGCATGATATATTAGTTTAATTATTTGTTAAGTTGTGGGCTTTTTCCGTGAAATTTCTGAATAACAGATCAAATTTCACGGAAAAAGCGCCTGAATGTATCATATTCATTTATAACATGAATTGGCTAAATGTTTCTTTATCAGTAATTCACTATAAGCTTTATGTGTAAATTTTCTTCCTGGACTCTTTCTCAGTAAAAGCTTAGTCATTCAGTCAATGATATTTATGATTAGTATTTTTCTTTTTCAAGAAAAAAGATCAGTATCTATATTGTAGGTTGAAAATTAAAGCTGAAAGTATAAACCCAAATCTATTTGTACATGGAAAAATCAAAAGAAGTAGTTATTGATGCCGTAAAAAAATCTCCTTACGATAAAGTGAAATTGGCAGTTTGTGATATAGATGGAGTTTTAAGAGGGAAGATTATGCATCGAGATAAATTTCTGCATACCTTAGAAAGCGATTTTGGTTTTTGTGATGTAGTTTTTGGTTGGGATGCAGCTGATGTTTCCTACGAAAATAGTAGCTATACCGGTTGGCATACCGGGTATCCTGATGCTAAAGCAGTAATAGATTATACCACATTTAGAAAAATTCCCTGGGAGAATGACCTTCCTTTCTTTTTAGCAGATTTTAATGGGTTGGGAGTTTGCCCTAGAAGTCTATTGAAGCAGGTGTTGAGTAAAGCAGAAAAAATGGGATTTAAGCCTTTATTTTCCCAAGAGTTTGAATGGTTTAACTTTAAAGAAACGCCACAGAGTTTACAAGAAAAAGAATTTAAAAATATAGCACCCATTACTCCCGGTATGTTTGGTTATTCTATGCTTCGAGCTAGTTATGGGAGTGCGTATTTTAACGATTTGTTTGATTTATTGGGAAAATTTGACATTCCTTTAGAGGGGTTACATACAGAAACGGGACCTGGCGTTTTTGAAGCAGCTATTACTTACTCAGATATACTAGAAGCAGCTGATAGAGCAGTACTTTTTAAAAGTGCTGTAAAAGAAATTGCTTATAAGCACGACATCATTGCCACATTTATAGCTAAGTATAATAGTCAGTTACCTGGTTGCAGTGGGCATGTCCACCAAAGCCTATGGGATAAAGAAAATAAAAAGAATTTGTTCTATGATACCGATAAAACAAATAATATCAGTGAGTTAATGGAGCAATATATGGCAGGTCAATTATTCTGTTTACCTGATATTTTGCCAATGATAGCTCCCACAATTAATAGTTATAAGAGATTAGTAGAAGGAGCATGGGCACCCACGACCATTACCTGGGGAGTTGATAATAGAACAACTGGTTTGCGCGCTTTACCCGGTTCTCATAAGGCGGCTAGACTGGAAACTCGAATTTGTGGCTCGGATGTTAACCCTTACTTAGCAATGGCTGCTTGCTTATCTGCAGGTTTGTTTGGGATAGAAAATAAACTGAATCTTGAAATACCTGCAACACAAGGTAATGGATATGAAGTGAAAGAAAATGGCATTCTTTCTGGCTCTTTGAAAGAGGCTACAGAAAGAATGAAAAAATCTGACTTGGCAATAAAATTATTTGGTAAACAATTCACCAGCCATTTTATTAAGACAAGAGAATGGGAATGCAGGCAGTTTAACCTTGAGGTAACTGACTGGGAATTAAAACGATATTTAGAAATAATTTGAACTAAGCGAATAAGATATTCTCTTGTCCTGTAATATTACTTATCACATCATTAAGCGTGTGATTATATACAGGTTTTGTAAGACAAATATCTGCGCCAGCTTGTAGTAGTTTTCTTTTCTCAGCTTCTATGGAATAGCTGGTAATTGCAATAATAGGTAGATTTTTATGTAATTTTCTTATTTCTCTGGCTAGCTCTTCAGCGTTGCTGTCAGCCAAATTATTACTTATAAGAACCAATTCATAATTTCCTGTAGCCATTTTATGCATCAACTCTGAACTGGTACTTACTGAATCTGAATCCCATCCTTTTCTGTTAAGCATCAATTTCATATGGGCAGCATCAATAGGTTTTAATTCGG
>JBCDJE010000663.1:0-2965 GCA_038748185.1 Bacteroidota bacterium | reverse complement strand
CGACTGTTAGGGGTCTCTTTAAAAGAGAATATTTTTATTCAAAAAGGTGTAAAAACTGCCAATACTTTTTATTGTTTTTTTGAGATGCAATTGTTTCATCTAATTCTAGGACCATCTTTATCGTTTCATTATTAAGTTTGAAGTTTGAATGGGCTACTTCTTTACAGATATATTGGAATGCACTTAAAAAAGCTGTTTCATTTATTTCATTTTCCTCTGCTTTCTCATAATACTCTTGTTGTTTCATCAATACAAACAAGATAGCTGATTTGGCAATGCTATTACTCATGTTATGGAATATGTTCTCTACTTTAGCAAAAGGTATATAGAATGTATTCATCTAATAAATAGTTGTTAACGTATGTTCAAATATTGCTTATTAAAATGACAAAATCAAATTTTTTTGCTCATAAAATAAATATTTTCTTTGATTTGAAGTGTAAAATACTGGCTATCAATAAATAAAAATGTTTAAAAAAATAGCGAAAACTTTCTTTGAAAATAAAATTTAGCTTTCTTTTGTAAGGAAAATCACATTTACAGAAGTAACTAGCCATAAATTATAATACACAACTTAATTAGCGATACAATCATGAGCAGAAATGCATTAAAAAAAATGAGTGAAGTAGTAGAGTAATTTCATTAAGAAACTAGTGCATAGTCAAAATTTGCATGGGCAGTAAATTATTATCTTTGTGCCTAAAATAAAATGCCAAAGAAATACAGAGTTACTCTAAATCCATCAGAACGTTCCACATTGCAGGACATCGCTAGCAAACGTTCCTCTCGATCCATTCAAGTAAAGCGTAGCTACATTTTATTGGTCGCCGATGAAAATGGCGATAAAGCTTGGAAAGATACAGAAATACAAGCTACTTACGCAGTAGGTTTGAGTACGATAGAACGCCTACGACAGCGCTTTGTAGAAGAAGGTTTTTCTACTACTTTAAAAGGTAAACTCAGAGAAGTCTACAAAGAAAAAGTGCTCGATGGTCAAGTAGAGGCCAAACTTATTGCCTTACGTTGTAGCCACCCTCCCCAAGGATACAACAAATGGACGCTGAGACTTTTGGCAGATAAGATGGTCTCATTGGAATATGCCCCTACGATGAGCCCTGAAAGTGTACGTCAAATTTTAAAAAAACACGATGAAGCCCTGGCAGGTGAAAAATTGGGTGATCCCAAAAGCTAGTGCCTCTTTTGTATGTGCGATGGAAGACGTATTGCAGGTCTATCAAAGGGCTTATGAGCCAGATTATCCAGTAGTCAACTTAGATGAGTCCCCTAAGCAGCTTATCGGCCAGATCCGTAAAGTCTTTACCGATAGCAAAGGGGTAATCCATCAAGATTATGAATACCATAGACAAGGAGTAGCTGATATTGATATGATAGTGGAAGCACTAGCGGGCAAAAGGGAAGTCCTGATCAAAGACAACCATAAGAGTTATACCTACGCAGAGGTAATCTCTCATATTGTGGAGCATATGTATAAAGGTGCAAAGAAAATCACCATTATTGAAGATAACCTCTCGGCGCATAAACTATCTGCATTGTATGAGGTTTTTGAACCTGAAAGAGCTAGGGCAATCATTGAAAAAATAGAAATTGTAAGGACACCTCCGCATGGCTCGTGGCTAAATGTTGCAGAATGTGAACTGAGTGTATTGACCAGACAAGGACTAAAAGAAAGGGTACCGAGCAAAGAAGAACTTGAAAAGCAGGTGCAAGCATGGTTTAAAAATAGAAATGAAAAACAGACCAAGATTGATTGGCAATTTACAACCAAAGATGCTCGGATTAAGCTTAAATCGCTTTACCCATCAGTTTATATTTGACTAAGCACTAGCTATTTTTGTTAGCAAACAACACTAATGTATTTGCAACCCTTTATGTAATAGAAAGATATTTATTTCATCTCCTTTTTTAATTTTCGTCAGAGTTAAAGCGAGAAATCGATTGCTAACTAATAGATAATCTATTAATTTTAAACTACTGTATCTCTTTAAAAAGTTGTTGTTTTTAATTATTAGTGAATCCATTTCCAGTACTAGCTGCTTTACCTATAATTTTTAAGAATGGAAAAGATTGATCTATTTAAGATTTCACTAAATGAAAAAAATGCTCCCTTAAGTTTAAGTGCAGCATTGAAAGCATTGTGGTACGATGCTAAAGGTAACTGGGATGCGGCACATGAATTGGCACAGGAAGAAGAAGGGTTCGCAGGCAACTGGGTGCATGCTTATTTACATAGAAAAGAAGGAGATCATTTTAACGCTTCATATTGGTACAGCCGAGCTAATAGACCTGTTTGTAAACTTAGTTTAGAAGAAGAATGGGAGTCACTTGTAAAAGCATTAATCTGAATTAGTAAGTATTTCCTTAAACAAAAGCAAAGAAAATTAGCCACACAATTAATAAAATTGGAAGTAAAATAGGTAGAGAAAACCGGATAATATATCCGAAGAAAGAAGGCATTTGGATGCCTATCTGTTCAGCTATGGATTTTACCATAAAGTTAGGACCATTCCCAATATAGGTCATTGCACCAAAAAAAACTGCACTCACTGAAATAGCTGTTAATTGGTGTACGGAATCATAGTAACCTATGCCATAAGCAAAGTTTATTACATCGGTTTTAACGCCAATTGAACCGCCTTGGGCTGCAAGAGCAGCTGTTAGAAAGTTCAGATAGGTAGGTGCATTATCTAAAAAGCCAGATAGTAGTCCTGTACCCCAGTAAAGTGTATTATGTGAAATAAGCTGGCTACCAACTTCTGAAGAAGCGAAGCCGGCTACTAATTCTAAAGCGGGCATCATAGTACCAAAGATACCTACAAAGATGAAAGCTACTTCTCTTATAGGTTCAAAATTGAATTCGTTACCGCTTAAAGCTTCTTTGCTAGCAAATTTATAAGACATATAAGCTACTGAAAGCATGAGACATTCCCTAATGTAAGAGAAGTTT
>JBCDJE010000662.1:0-2972 GCA_038748185.1 Bacteroidota bacterium | reverse complement strand
GAGTTGTTTTCTTTTGAAAGTAAGGGTTTATTTTAGATGCACTTTTTTGTTGTATTAGTTAAGTAAAATTTATTATAGAAAAGGGGTATTATAATTAATATATAAAGTTTTTTTTTATAAACCGGTTATCTAATAAATGCAAGGATTTACATTTGGTTGTATGACTATTTCAATAGCTTAAAATAAGCTAGATTGTATACCTCCAATTTTGTATTGAAGCGGTTTTACTTTTATGCCAGTTAATTCTTTAAATTTTTTAGCTAAATAATTACCTAGCTCCGGGCAATCAATATCATCAGGTTCATGAATGAAAAAATAGACTTTTTCGAGTCCGGCTTTTGCCAAACGATAAATTTGCTTCACCCAATCGTCAATCCTTTTAAAATCAGTAGGGTGTAAGTCATTTCCTACAAAGCGCAACATCATTTCATTAGTAGTAAGTCTTTGGTGTAATACGTCTCTTCTTCCGGCAACATCGGTAATGCATGTAAGCATATTTTTTTCTTCTAACAACATGCAAACTCTATCGAAAAAAGATGACTGTGCAAACCAGCTTTCATGCCTGAACTCTACGGCTAATTGATAGCCCTTTGGAAAAAGGTGGATGAATTCTTCTAGTTTATGTGTTTCACTTGTAGAAAAGTTGGGAGGAAGCTGTAAAAAAAATACACCTAGTAACTCCTCTAAATGTACAAATGCTTCACAAAAATCTTCGGTAAGTTGTTTTACATTTTTTAGCCTACGATAGTGGCTAATCTGTTGAGAGATTTTAGGGCAAAAACGAAACGATTTAGGTACCATACTTTTCCATCGTTCAATAGTTGCCAAATCAGGTGTGCGATAATAAGTAGTATTCAGTTCTATGGTATCAAAACTCTTACCGTAATATTTCAAAAAATCTTTACTTTTAGCTCCAGCAGGATATATTTTACCAATCCAATCTTTGCTGGACCAAGCAGGGCATCCTATTAATATCTCACAAGTTGTTTCTATTGATTTTTGTTGTGGAAGTCCACTAAATAATCGCTCTGTCTCTTTGTGTACTGCGGGGAAAGAAAAGTCAGCTTGTTCAAGATCATATAGTTTACCGAATTTCATAATAAATATTTTTACATACGCTGTGGAACTTCAATACCCAATAAACCCATTGCTTTTTCTATTGTTGAGGCAGTAGTAGCTGAGAGTAATACCCTTAAAAAAAGTTTCTCTTTTTGCTGTTCACTAAAAATAGGTAACTCAGCATAGAACTTACTATACAACTTTGAAAGTTCATAAGCATAATTAGCAATTAAAGCAGGAGAATAGGTATCCCCGGCTTCTTTAACTTTGCTTGGGTATTGACTCAGCAGAAAGATCAATTCTTCCTCTGTTTTTTCAATAGTCGTTAAACCTGATAATGTTACATTTGTATAGTCAATACCATCTTTTATCGCCTTTCTTATAATGGCACATATTTTTGCGTAATTATACTGAATGTACACACCTGTATTTCCTTGAAAATCAATGGAGTCAGCTGGGTTAAATAGCATACGTTTTTTAGGATCGACTTTTAATAAGTAATACTTAAGTGCGCCCATTGCCAACTGATGGTACAATTTTTTGGCTTCTTCAGTAGTAAACCCATCAATTTTTCCTAACTCAGCAGTACGTTGGCTGGCTGTTTCGGTCATTTCTGTAATCAAGTCATCGGCATCTACAACTGTCCCTTCTCGCGATTTCATTTTACCACTTGGTAAATCTACCATTCCATAGGAGAGGTGGTAAATCCCTTTGGCATAAGGTCGCCCTAAGTGTTTCATAATCAGTTTTAAAACTTTGAAGTGATAATCTTGCTCATTACCTACTACGTACACTGATTTTTGCATAGGAAAATCACCGAACTTTAATTCAGCAGTACCGATATCTTGTGTTATATACACTGATGTTCCATCTGCGCGAAGCACCAGTTTTTCATCTAAACCATCTGCACTCAGGTCAATCCAAACAGAGTTATCTTGTTTTTTAAAGAAAACACCTTTTTGTAAACCCTCTTCAATAATATCTTTGCCTAAAAGATAAGTATTTGACTCTTTATAGATTTTATCAAAACTTACACCCATGCTTTTGTAAGTTTGTTCAAATCCCTCATACACCCAATTATTCAGCTTTTCCCATAATCCTACAATTTCTTCATCTCCCTCTTCCCACTTTTTTAGCATGGCTTTCGCTTCATTGAGCATGTTAGACTGCTGCTCAGCCAACTTGATAATTTCTTTTTCTTCCTTTTCAGGATATTTTTCCTTAAGGATTGTGATTAACTTAGCAATTTCAACTTTAAATTCCTTATTGAATTTCACATAGTATTCTCCTACTAATTTATCTCCTTTCTTAGTAGCAGAAGGAATCTCTCTATTACCAAATTTCTGGTAAGCTAACATAGACTTACAAATATGGATACCCCTGTCATTTACTAAGTTGGTTTTCATTACCTCATAGCCACCAGCTTCCATAATTTTGGCGACAGAGTAGCCAAGAAAATTATTGCGTAAATGACCCAAGTGCAGAGGTTTGTTAGTATTTGGTGAAGAATACTCTACCATCACTTTGGCATTATTCTTTTCTAAATTACCAAACTTTTTATCTTTGTTAATTTGAAGTAAAAGGTCTATCCAATACCGTTGCGAAATAGAAAGATTTAAAAAGCCTTTTACTACATTATATTTTTCGATAAGACTTTCCTTTTTAAGAAGTAATTTACCTATTTCCTCACCTATTTCTTCAGGCTTTTTTCTGGCAACTTTAGTATAAGGAAAAGTGACAAATGTATAATTTCCTTCAAAATCTTTCCGAGTAGGTTGCAAACTGATTGTCGATGGTAGAATGATTTCACCATAACATTCTGACAAAACTTTTGAGATTGCTTTGCCTATTTTTTCCTCAATATTCATCATCAACTATTAGAAGTAAATTTATTTACTAATTAAAATGCAAAG
>JBCDJE010000661.1:0-2972 GCA_038748185.1 Bacteroidota bacterium | reverse complement strand
GCCAGTTTTATTAATGATAAAGCTGGTATCAACACAGGTGTTTTTATAAAAATGAAAAAGTATAAATTTATACTTAGACCAGGTGTTATTTATCAATCTATTCATATAGAAGAACTAAAATTAGACTACCTCAATTTACCTGTAGATTTTGGTTATAATTTTCAAAATGTAGTAGTTGAAGGATTTCATGTAGAATTTAGAGCACTTATTTCTCCTTACTATGGATTTTTACTGAATGACAAAAAAATATAAGCCAATCAGATCATGGTTTCAGATACGGTTTTGAAACGTATATAGGAGATACATCTGAAATAGGTATTTCTTTACTCTATCAACATGGGATGAAAAAAGTCTATGATGAAGAAGCAGTGCAATATAATCGTGGATTTGTGCTGGGTATATTTTTGGCTCTATAGCCTTATACTTTAGCAGCTTCTTTAAATGAAAAGTCTTTTCATAATTTGCTGCAATTAAAGCTTTTGTAACACTTAGAACACTTCCTTTAGCTGAGTAATGGTCTGATAACTTATCTAAGGAAATATTCAAACCTGCTTTATCTTCATAGCAATGAGCTTATTTGGAGTTGTCCATATACCTGAGAATATTGAAGTTAGCCATAAGTTTAAAGGAACAATGTATAAGAATAAAAAATAGGTTACTAAACCTAAAATCCATAAAGTAATAACTATTATAGTACTCATAAACCTTTAAAGTTCATAATAAGAAAGTCAATACATTTACCTCTTTAAAAATCATATCCCCAAATTTTTCGGGCAAACTCAGGATGGTCTATAAAAGGGTTTCTATTCCCTTGATATTTTTCGAAAATCATTTCATTCCGTTTCCTTTCTTTATCATCTATTGGGTCTTCTTCATTCCATTTTAATAAAGTAGAAAGTTTACCATGGTAAGGTGCTTTACTGCTTCTATCGGGGATTTCATCTACCAAAATTAAATCTGGTTCTCCATTAGTGCCCTCATAGCGTACTGCCATGTAAAACATCATACGAGCAATATCTCCTTTTCTATCTTTTCTAGGTTCCCAGACCCATTTTTCATTACTGGTAAAACATCCGGTCTCTCCCCTATAATTACCATCAAGATCAAAATAAGCATCTTCTGCTTCATCAAAAGCTCTATTATTTCTAGCTGAATTTGTCGATACATCGGAAGCTCTTAAATGGTGTAAGTCTGTTCCCGGTCCGGGGGCATTTCCAAAATCACCATAAGACTTTGCCCATACATGTTCTCTGTTCCATCCGTCGCTATCTGCATACTTCTCATCTGCATCCATAGAAAAGTCACTGTAAATCCCCTCAACATTATTTGGATTTTCCGGATCCCTGTCAAGTCTCAAGATAATATCATAGCATTGCCTATAAGAAAAAGTTTTATGACCGCGTATTTTTTCATGTAGTACAGCAGCTAAATCTTCACCCTCTAATCCTTCTACTCCCTTGTAGTAAGGCTCGTATGTTATGTTTTCTCCTCCTTCATCTCCTGTTTTTATATTATCTTGTTTCTGTGTTACAGATGCACAAGTAGCTAATGCAAAAAACAAAGAGACAACAAAAATATTCTTCCACATATTTTAAGGTTTTTAGTATATTGAAATAAAAAGCTTGAAGTTTAAGTCTTACATTTTACTCACTTCTTTTTGATTAGCTTTTGAAGCAATATTATCTTAAAATCGGCTAATATACTTGTTTTTGAAATTTTTCAGCTGACAAACGCATCACTTTTGAAAAAGAAAACCCGAATATTTACAATTGACATACATACTCATATTCTGCCGGAAAAATGGCCTGATCTTAAAGAGCGCTATGGATATGGTGGTTTTATTAGGCTAGAGCATTATAAACCTTGTTGCGCCAGAATGATGATGGACGATCGGTTTTTTAGAGAAATACAATCTAATTGTTGGGATCCTAATACCAGAATAAAAGAATGTAACTATCACCAAGTGGATGTGCAGGTGATTTCTACAGTGCCGGTTATGTTTAGTTATTGGGCAAAACCGCAAGATACCTATGATTTATCTAAAATCTTGAACAACCACATAGCCGGTGTAGTAAGAGATTTTCCAGATCGCTTTATTGGTTTGGGTACCTTGCCTATGCAAGCTCCTGAATTAGCCATAAAAGAACTAGAAAGGTGTGTAAAAGAATTAGGATTGGCAGGAGTAGAAATTGGAACGCATATTAACGAATGGAACTTGGATGCCCCAGAAGTTTTCTCTGTTTTTGAAGCTGCTGCTGATTTAGGAGCAGCAGTATTTATACATCCGTGGGACATGATGGGAAAATCTAAAATGCCAAAATACTGGTTACCTTGGCTAGTCGGAATGCCTGCAGAAACCAGCTTAGCTATTTGTTCTATGATATTTGGAGGCGTATTTGAAAAACTACCAAATTTAAATGTAGCATTTGCCCATGGAGGGGGTTCATTTCCTGCTATTTTTGGAAGGGTACAACATGGTTTTGAAGTAAGACCTGATTTATGTGCTATCGATAATCCATTTCCTCCTGAAAAATACCTGAGGAAGTTTTATTGTGATGCTTTAGTGCACTTCCCCGATGCTTTAGAGTTATTAGTGAAGGTGATTGGAGAAGATAGAATTATGCTTGGGACTGATTATCCTTTTCCACTTGGTGAACTTGCACCGGGCAACCTCATCCACGGCATGCCTTATAATAAAAAAAGTAAAGAAAAAATGTTGAGTGGTAATGCCTTAAAATGGCTTAACCTCGATAAAAAGCATTTTGCCGTTCAGCAAAACTGGGATTATTTCGATGATAATTAACCTGCAGCAATTAGACTAAAATATTTAGCTATGTAGTCAATCCTTAAAAACTAAAATTTGATAGTACGTCTATGGAAAAATTGAAAAAGCATTAAAAAGTAACAAGTATCTGCTTTTAGTTTTTCCATGAATTTTTTGAAGTTCCAGCCAGCCGCCGCCAACATAGCAT
>JBCDJE010000660.1:0-2972 GCA_038748185.1 Bacteroidota bacterium | reverse complement strand
CAACTAAGTACAAAATTCCCCTGTGAGTTTTGGTTGTAGATAATACCAAACAAAACACTTAAAAAAAGATTCAAAATTAAAGCTAATCCTCGTGTCCAGCTTTTCACCAAAAAGAATAGTTCTTTTGCCGTATTGATATCGGTAAGCCACTGCTTTTTATTAGGACTTATAATTCCTTCTTTTGGTGCAAATTGTATTGCTTTACCAGCAATATTTAATATAACATTAAGCAAGAGAAGTAAAGCCACTGAGAGATAGAAATAATTATCTCTACTTAACCTAAAACCCTCTGTTGTAATATCTCCAATATTTACAAATACATCTAAATTGGCATAGGTTAATACAATTACTGCAAAACATCCCAAAAAGCTAATAATCCACAGTGGCTTTACAATTTGCATTACGCTAAAATCTGATTTGTATGATCTTTGGTTTTTACTTTCTTAATTATTTCAACAATCTGTCCTTCTTCATCAATCACAAAGGTAGTTCTCACCGTTCCCATATATGTTTTACCATACATAGATTTTTCTCCCCAAGTGCCATACAGTTCATGTACTTTCTTATCATCATCGGCAATGAGAGGAAAGGGCAAGCTATGCTTTTCGATGAATTTCTTGTGACTCTTCTCAGAATCGGAACTAATGCCAATTACTTGATAACCTTTTTCTAGTAGTACTTCGTAATTATCCCTTAAATTACAAGCTTGAGCCGTACATCCTGGTGTATTGTCTTTTGGATAAAAATATAAAATCACTTTCTTACCGGTAAAATCGCTGAGCTTAATTATTTTACCATCTTGATCCTTTGCTTCAAAATTTGGCGCACTTTCACCTACTTCTAATGCCATATTATTAAATTTTTTAAAGTTATAAAAAACGTTTGCGCTATCAACATTTCGTAGCTAATTTGGTTTTGGTAATTTTATCCCATTGCGTTTCCTGCTAATACAATACCCACCTGTACAATTCCAATGAAAAAGCCCAAAATTGCTCCTGCAAACTCTATAAATTTAAGTTCTTTCTGTATGACCGACATCAAGAGATTTTCTAATTTTTCATTAGAAAAGTTAATTACTCTGTCATGTACAAGCTTTTCAATATCTATCTCTTCTACTTTATTGCTCATTTGCAACATTATTTGTGGCACCAAATCGTCAAGCATTACGGCTAGTCTATCTTTTAGCTGTTCTATCACTTTATCGTTAAGAAACATAGCAAACATCTTATTGCTTTCTTTAAATTTTGTTTTGAGGTAGTCGTCAACTTGTACCATAATAGCGGATTTAAGCTTTGTTCTGTTATTCTCATTATCAATCCGCTCTTTTAATACCTGAGGGGCGAGTAAATCTTTGGCTACAATTCTTCCTAATCGCTCTGCAAGCACAGGTTTTCTTTTAGGAAAAATACCATGTAATTTAAACATTCCAAAATCCCTTTCTTCTCTGGGGTGGAAAAGCATTTTTATAGCTACGTAGTTGGTAAACCACCCTATTGCAGCAGAAATAAAAGGAATTGCATATAATATCATTATCAGTACTTTATTTTATTGGCTTGCAATATTAATCGATTTGTTAAAAAAATCAATTGGTATTTTGTCAAAGGTATTTTTTACTAAAATCCTCGATGGAATAAACTTAGCTTCGGTTTTAATTACAAAGCATAATTTTATCTTTGCAATTGAAAATTATGTAGTTAAATAAAATTTTTTATGAACAAATTAGATATAAATGCTGGCGTAGCCACAGGCAATGAAGTTCAAAAGATTTTTGCTTTTGCAAAGGAAAATAAATTTGCGCTTCCTGCAGTAAATGTTACTGGTACAAATACGGTTAATGCAGTTTTAGAAACGGCAAGAGACCTGAACTCTCCGGTCATTATCCAGTTTTCAAACGGAGGAGCACAATTTTTTGCTGGTAAAGGATTATCTAATGAAAATCAACAATCAGCTATCGCAGGAGCTGTTTCAGGAGCGCAACATGTACACATGATGGCTGAAAAATACGGTGCTGTTGTTATTCTCCACACCGATCATTGTGCTAAAAAACTACTTCCTTGGTTAGATGGTATGCTTAGTGCCGGAGAAGAATTTTATAAAGTTCATGGGAAATCACTTTACAGCTCTCATATGATTGACCTTTCTGAGGAGCCTATTGAAGAAAATATTGAAATATGTAAAAGGTATCTTGAGCGCATGAGTAAGATGGATATGACTTTAGAGATTGAGCTTGGCGTAACCGGTGGTGAAGAAGACGGCGTTGATAATACAGATATTGATAGTTCTAAATTATATACTCAACCGCAAGAAGTGGCCTATGCTTATGAGGAATTGAAAAAAGTAAGCCCCCGCTTTACCATCGCGGCTGCCTTTGGCAATGTGCATGGTGTTTATAAACCGGGAAATGTGAAACTTACTCCTATCATACTTAAAAATTCTCAAGATTATATTCAGAAGCATTATAATACTGGCGAAAAAGAGATTGATTTTGTGTTTCATGGTGGTTCAGGATCAACAGTTGAAGAAATAAGGGAAGGGATTTCTTATGGCGTAATTAAAATGAATATTGATACCGACCAGCAATGGGCTTTTTGGGATGGCATAAAAATTTATTACCAAGAAAAAGAAGGTTATCTACAAACGCAAATCGGAAATCCTGAAGGTGATGATTCTCCTAACAAGAAATTTTACGACCCAAGAGTATGGCTTAGAAAACGAGCTCTGTCCGCATGGCGGCTTTGCGGTCAGGTTTGTGGGTCATGGCTGACCCCCATCCCCTGGTCGCGCACAGGCTTGCCTTGGGACTGACGCAGATCGCTCAGATAGGTGTAGGGATCTTTGCCTTGCGTGGTTTCAAAGCTCTTGGAGATGACCGCTTTCATCTCATCGCGCGGGTGACCCGTGGCCTCTGCCAACCGATCTGCGAAGATATTGAGTTTCTTCGAGTAATATCCACGCTCGTCGATCTGCTGCCT
>JBCDJE010000659.1:0-2983 GCA_038748185.1 Bacteroidota bacterium | reverse complement strand
GGTACCTCTCGTTAAGGTACCAAGCTGTACAAGTACTTTTAGTAAAGGTACCAAACGCTATCAGTACCTTTTGAAAAGAATCAACTTTCAGAAGCATTAGCAATTTTACATACCAAACTTGAACCAATGGAAAAAGCTATCTATATTCTTAGAGAAGCCTTTAATTTTGAATACGAAGAGCTTCAAGAACTCTTCGATAAGAAAAAAGATAACTGTAGACAACTTTTTTGTAGAGCAAAAAAGAATTTGGAGAAAGAAGCTCAAAAATTTACCATCGATTTCTCACAACATAAAGCCTTCCTAGAGTGCTTTAAAGAAGCATGCTCAAAAGGAATTCCCTCCGATTTTATTAATGACCTGAAAAGTGAATTCTCTTTTAAAATAAAAGAGAAAAATAAATAACAAATTTTGTCACATTTCTAAAATCATTTTGTCTATATGTATATAGACAAAATTCTATACGTACATACTTTTAAAAAATCAATTATAACTACATGAAAGAAATTATCATTTTCTTTGTTGCCCATTGGTATTTGTCACTATTTTTTCAAACATTTTTTCTACATAGATATGCTTCTCACAGGGCATTTTCCATGAATAAGTTTACTGAAAAAATATTTTTTGTACTTACATGGATATTCCAAGGTTCTAATTATTTAAGTGCCTATGGCTATGGTATTATGCATAGGATGCATCATGCCTTTGCAGATACGCCTGATGATCCGCACTCTCCAAAATACGATGAAAGTCTTTTTAAAATGATGTGGAAAACAAAGACTATTTATTCTGATATAGCTAGTAAAAGAATTACAATTGACTCTAGATTTACTAAAGACATTCCTGAATGGGATGTTTTTGATAAATTTGCGAGATCATGGGTATCTAGAATTATGTGGGGTGCACTTTATGTCTTATTTTATTATCAATTCGCCACTGAATGGTGGCTATGGTTATTATTACCAGTACAATTCTTATTATCTCCTATCCATGGTGCTATCATAAACTGGTTTGCTCATAAATATGGATATACTAATTTTAAAGTTGGTGATACTTCTAAAAACTTTTTACCTTTTGATTTTCTAATGATGGGTGAAAGTTACCATAATAATCACCATAAGCACGGTGGAAGAGCGAATTTTGGTGGTTTCCGCTGGCACGAAATTGATCCTACTTATTTAGTAATAAAGTTATTAGATAAAGTAGGTATTATTAAAATTAACAAATACAAAGAGCAACCTGTTCAAGTTGCCGAAGCAGTAGCATAAATATTTCTTAGAAAAAAAGGGTTCTGGCTAGATATACTAGACTAGAATCCTTTTCTTATTATATTGCTTTACAACCTTTTTTACTTATTCTTCTTTGCCCAAGCATCTCGCAATGTTACCGTTCTGTTGAAAACTAGATGAGTTTCTGAAGAATCTTTATCTACACAAAAATAACCCTTCCTTTCAAATTGGTACTGACTACCTGTTGTTGCTGCCTTTGCTGAAGGTTCTAAAAGTGTATTAGGTAAAACAATTAGAGATTTGGGATTAATAAACGATTTAAAATCCTTTTCTTTATCAGCAGAAGGATTTTCTACTGTAAATAACCGATCATATAATCTCACTTCGCTTTGTATAGCATGCTGGGCTGACACCCAATGTAAAGTACCTTTTACTTTTTTACCTGAGGTGTCTGAACCGCTTTTTGTTTCAGGATCGTAAGAGCACTTCAATTCAATCACTTCTCCTTTCTCATCTTTAATCACTTCCTCACATTTAATAATGTAAGCATATTTTAACCTTACCTCTTTACCAGGACTTAACCTAAAAAACTTTCTGGGAGCATCTTCCATAAAATCTTCTCTTTCAATATATATATCCTTGCAAAAAGGAATATCTCTTTTACCAGCATTCGGGTTTTCAGGATTATTTATTGCCTTCATTATTTCTACTTTATCTTCAGGGTAATTGATAATGGTCACCTTCAATGGATTTAACACTCCCATTATTCTATTTACCTTTTTATTTAAATCTTCACGCACACTGTGCTCTAAGAGTGCAACATCAATAATGCCATCTCTTTTTGCTACTCCTATCTTTTGAGCAAAGTTTCTAATTGCTTCCGGGCTATACCCTCTCCTTCTCAAACCTGAAATCGTGGGCATTCTTGGATCATCCCATCCATTTACAAATGCTTCTTCAACTAACTGCAATAGTTTTCTTTTACTCAGTACTGTATACGTTAAGTTAAGTCTGG
Source organism: Bacteroidota bacterium (assembly GCA_038748185.1). GTDB lineage: Bacteria > Bacteroidota > Bacteroidia > Cytophagales > Flammeovirgaceae > Chondrinema. Next base: position 742 of record JBCDJE010000659.1, on the reverse strand, counting down.
CAAATTCAATTTGTTGTGGATGAAATACTCCTAGTTGCTCTAATATCCAATCGTATAAAGGTCTATGTACTTCAAATTCCAACGTGCAAATAGAATGTGTTACTCCTTCAATAGAATCAGACAGACCATGAGCCCAATCATACATAGGATAGATGTACCATTTATCACCTGTCCGATGGTGATTTATATGCTTAATTCTATACAATGCAGGATCTCTCAAATGTAAATTTGGAGAAGACATATCAATCTTTGCTCTTAAAATCCTCGATCCTTCCTTAAACTCACCTGCTTTCATTCTTTCAAACAAATCAAGGTTTTCAGCTATACTTCTGTTTCTATAAGGGCTCTCTTTGCCAATAGTAGTTGTATTACCACGCATTAAATTGATCTCTTCTGGTGAGGAATCGTCAACATAAGCTTTACCTTTTTTAATTAAGTCTACCGCAAAATGATACAACTGCTCAAAATAATCTGATGCAAAATATTCTCTGTTATCCCATTTAAAACCTAACCAAGCTACATCTTCTTTAATAGCATTTACATACTCATCATTCTCTTTTTCGGGGTTTGTATCATCAAACCTCAAATTACAAAGCCCATTATATTGAAGCGCTAAACCAAAATTAAGACAAATTGATTTTGCATGTCCTATATGAAGATAGCCATTAGGATCTGGAGGAAATCTGGTATGAACTCTCTTATTATTTTTATTATTGGCTATATCTTCCTCAATAATGTTTTC
>JBCDJE010000658.1:0-2985 GCA_038748185.1 Bacteroidota bacterium | reverse complement strand
AGGTTATGCCTTTTATAAAGGAAATCTTTGTTCCATTAGCTTTGAATTTAAAAATGATGATGCTTTTGAAGGATTATCAAACCTTTTTGGCAAACCACGTTATGCCGATACTGGTAATCAAGCACTAGGAGAGCTTTATTCATTTGTATGGGAAGGTGAAAAAATTGCTGTGAGTTACCCGGTATTTAATTACGGCTCACAAGGAAGTCAATTTATCACTATTGAAGATAAAATAATAGCTCAACAGAACTTTTAGATATAAGCTAGACATCAATTAACGCTTTAAATTATTAAGCTAATCGAACCAATTATCCAACAGCTTCAAGTAAGAGTATTTATTTGAAGACATATTACAGCTAGTTTATATTGTATGGAGTAACAGTGTAGCCAAATTGGTTGCACTGTTTTTTTATGGACTAACTGCCTGCATAAGTTGGGCACAAATAATAGCGCCATAAGTACCTAGTGCATAGCCCAACACAGCCATAAGTACTCCTACAGCCGCCAAAGCAGGGCTAAAAGCTGCTGCAACCACAGGAGCAGAAGCAGCTCCACCTACATTCGCTTGACTGCCAACTGCCACAAAAAAGAAGGGAGCTTTTATCAATTTTGCAGTTATTAATAGCACGGCTATGTGTATGAGCATCCAAATTATACCTATGGCAAACAAACCTAGGTTGTTTAATATTTCACCAATATTCATCTTCATACCAATAGTAGCTACCAATACATAAATAAACACACTACCAAATCTTGAAGCACCTACTCCTTCCAGTTTTTTAAAAGAGGTAAAAGAAAGGATTAAACCGAGTGTAGTAGCAATTACAACCAACCAAAAGAAGCCGGAAAGTAAGGATGTAAGATTCAGGTCATTTAAAGTTTCAGTATAAATCTCCATAAAGGGAGTAATTATACCAGATAGCCAGTGGGCTATTGCAGTGGTTCCAAATCCAACTGCCAACACAAGCAATGTATCGTTGAGGGAAGGATTTCTAGCGACACTTGCACTATAATTTTCCACCTTTTTTCTTAAATCATCAATGGCTGTATTATCGGCATTGAGCCACTTATCTATTTTCCCAGATATAGTTACTCCGTAGAGTAAAAATCCAAGCCAGATATTGGCTACGATTACATCTACCAAAATCATAGAGGCAAAAAGATTTTCGCTAGCACCATAGATTTCTTTCATAGCTGTTTGGTTTGCTCCTCCACCAATCCAACTACCTGCAACAGTTGCTAAACCTCTCCAAACTGCATCAGGTCCTATGCCACCAGCAAGCTCTGGCGAAATGAGACTCACAATAAAGAGTGCAACCGGACCACCAATTACAATACCTGCTGTAGCAGCAAAAAACATAATTATTGCCTTTGGTCCAAGGTTAATGATCCCTTTTAAATCAATACTGATGCATAGAAGTACTAAACATGCTGGTAATAAATAGCGAGATGCTACAAAATATAGCTGCGAAGTTTCACCAGAAATGATTTCCAAACTATTGAATATTGCCGGAAAAAAATAGCAGGCTAAAACAGGTGGGAAGTAACGATAAAAACGCTGCCAAGATTTCTTCTTGCTTGAAGAAGTAATCATTACAAAAGCCAGTATTACCATTAAAATTCCTAGTACAATTGCATCATTTGTAAATAAGACTTCTTTTTCCATCTATAGTTATGCGATTAAGTATTTACCTATTTATAAATAATGACCTGTAACCAATTGCCCGATCTCCCCTACCTGCAAGCGGTCGGTAATACACAATTATATCGAATTCGTTTTCTGTTAAATTAAAACTACCTTCCAATATAGATTCATTTATCTTTCGCGCTTTGTATACAGCATAAATATAATCATACCGCCCTTGCTTCAAAAAAAGCGAACCTGTGTAAGTATTAGCTGCTTGATCATAAACCAATCTGTTTTCATCTTTTAACTTCCAATCGTTGAAATTACCTAGTACAAATACATCTCCTTCGTATTGATTTTCTACTGCCAACGTAAATTCTACTTCATTATAATCTGCCTCAACCTCTGCGTTTCCGCTACCGGCAAGGTTACCAATTAAAAACCTGCCATTTACATCGTTTAGCACCCTTTGAGAGTTATAAACCCTATCTGCACGGGGTTTATCCTTCTGTAAAGAAATAATATTTATGCCCTCTTTTCTCTCTACATCTTCGATATTTAGACCTGCATTTCTGCTACCTGTATCAAAAAAGCGAAATTCGTTTCCACCTTCAAAAGCATTTTCAAGATTGAAAAAGTTAAAATCGAGTTCTTGTACATGTTGCTTAACAAATAATGGTTTTAACTCAGTAATTGCGTTTTCCCAGCGATTATTTTTTCTGATAACTGTGGTAACATTATCACCGGGTATATCGAGGTTAAGCCCTCCATAAAAAACCGAAAAGTTAACTTGCTGCATGCGAAGAGCTTCCGTTGAGCCAATTACATTATCTGCTTTAGCCGTAACCCTTACAGCATCTTCATGAATAATGAATCTTCTTGTAAGAATTAAATCTTCCTCATCGCCTCCTCGATAAACGATTAGTAAATAATTCCCCGAAATCTTAAGATTGGGTAAACGAAACTTGTAATGTACATAAGGTACTTTAGTATTTATAGAAAACTCGAACTCATTAATATTGTATTCATTGTATTCATTCAGGTACTCTATTGGCCTAAAACCAGACATTGACCAGTCGCGATTACAATGAATAATTTTTGCAAAATAGTCTTCATCGTCATCAGTTATATCATCGAATTCAAGCAATAGTCCTCCTTGCCCATTTAAAGGAATAATGGGCTGAGAAGGAAATCCATTTTCATCGGTTCTAGTATTATACAGTACGACACTTCTGATATAGGGCTCATATACCCAATCTTCATATTTGAGTTCTTTTTCCTCTGTTTGCTCCATAAATTTTTCCCATTCTTGCCCAAATACCCAGTTGCCGTTTAAAAAACCAGCTATAAGAATAATT
>JBCDJE010000657.1:0-2986 GCA_038748185.1 Bacteroidota bacterium | reverse complement strand
TTATACTAATATTTATCTAGCGATTGTATTTCTTTTGAAAACATTATTTATACTTAACTATGACGAATGAAAATATAAAAATATTGATTTTAAAAAAATTGCATCAGGTGCTTGATGAAAAGATTGAAACTATTAATCAGGCAATTGCTTCAGCTAAAGGGGCAAGAGATAGCGATACAAAAAGTAGTGCTGGTGATAAATATGAAACTGGAAGGGCAATGATGCAAATTGAAATAGACAATAACAATGTACAGCTTAACAAAACATTACAGTTAAAAAGAGAACTTTCTAGTATAAATGCCAACACAGAAAAAGATCATGTAGGATATGGTAGTTTAGTTATTACTAGCCAAGGGAATTATTTTTTATCAATAGGTTTAGGGAAAATATCGGTAGAGAAGCAAGATTACTATACCATATCTTTAGCCTCGCCCATAGGTAAATTATTACATTCACGTACAGTTGGGGAAAAGTTTCTTTTCCAGAAAAGGGAGTTTATTGTCCAAGAAATTATTTGAATTTTCTGTAAATTAACATTCTAATTTATTATTGCAGTAAGATAAGAATGTTAATCCTGCATTATCATCAATCTCTCACTAATCCATTACTAGGATTAGTATTAGCTATAGAAAATACTTTATAAGCAACGGTAATCACAGCAATGGTAATTAATACCAAGGTAACACTAAATAGGTAAACACTTTCAATATTCCAATGGTAATCGTACATGCCTTTTAAAGTAGCATTAGCACCATACCAGCCACCAATGCTACCTAATATGCAGGCCATTGCAAGTATATAGAAATAGGCCTTATGCAGAATAAGGATTATTTGTTTTACTGAAGCACCGAAAACTTTTCTAATCATCAACTCCTTTTTTCTATGTACTATATGTAAAGAAACCATATTGAATAACCCTGTACATGATAGTAGTAGCGCTACTAATGCAAGAAAACCAGAGATTTTCATCATAGATTGATTGACTGTTCTTTGGTAATATGAACCTATATTCTCAAAGAAACCATTGTAAGGTGTATCTGAGATATACTTCTTCCAGAGTGTTTCAAAAGTTTCGTTTACTCTTGGTAAGTCTTGTTCATTTTTGATTTTAGCATTCAAGTATTGATAGTTTTGTATAGGTATGTACTTAAAAACTACTGCATTATTTAAGCTATTATTCGTCCAAAGACCTTTTTGTAAAACAAAATCTTCAACAACTCCTGTAATATGATATTTGTGATTTTCTATTGAAATTGTTTCACCTATTCCTTGCTTTAGTTTCATATTTTTGAGAAAAGCTTCATTTACGATGATAGAAGAGTTGATTTCGTCGCTAGAACCTTTTATGAAGAAGTTGCCACTAACCAAATTTAATTCATGCATATCCATATATTCTTCACCTACTTTCAGTAGGTGCACTTGCAATTCATCCCCTTTATGAGCTGCTACTGTCAAACTATATTTCATGCCTAATAAACCTGATGAGCCACTTACTTTTTCGACGGCTTTATGTGATAGTAATACATTTTTAAACCTTTCATATTCCTCACCGCTTTTAACTGGAACAGAAATAATTCCTTCTTTTACATATCCTAGGTCTAAGTTTTTTTGGTATTTTGTATTGTAGTACATGGCTAGTCCTAAGATCATTGCCATAAGAGAAATAGAGAATTGTAAGCTTAGTAGAATTTTTGAAAGATTGCTGTTTGATCCGAATTTTTGCTTTCCTTTAAAAATGATTGCTGGTTTAAATTGACTAATGTATAATGCTGGGTAGGCACCTGCTATAGTGCCTGTAAATACGAAAAGTCCGAATAAAAAAAGCCAGTTAAAACCATCAGTAAGGTAATTGGTTGAGAGCGTGACTTTTGGCACAACCTGGCTGTAAAAAGGAATAAAAAACTCCGCCAGTAACATCCCGAAGAGTAATGCCAAAAAGCAGATGAAAAAATTTTCGGCAAACATTTGTATTACAATTTGTTGCTTATTGCTGCCAATTACTTTTCTAATACCTATCTCTTTCAACCTCTTACCAGCAATCGAAATGGCTGTATTAGTTAAATTGAAGCATGCTATTAGAAGTAACATCAATGCCATAGCAAGAGGCATAATAATAGAAGCCTTTGGCAGTGCTTCTTGTAGATGATTCGATTGATACACTTGAAACTTTCTACCCATGTTAGCAAAGAGTGCCTTTGAAAAGTGATCTATTACAAACTCCTTTTTATTTCTATTAAATACCTTTAAAAATCTTGTAGCTTTTATAGTTGTTGATGCTCCTGCTTCATCCATTACGAAAGTAGCATCAATTAAATGGGAAATATCATCTTTTTCTATTGATTGAAGCGTGAAATAATTTTAAATGGAGAGCAACACATCGAAGTTAAAACTACTATTTTCAGGAAAATCTTTAAATATTCCTGCAACAGTAAATGTTAGTTTTTCCCCTTTATCAGTTTTGACCTGAATTAAGTTTCCTAGTGCATTATCAGAATTTATGAAATAGCGCAAGGCGGCACTTTCGGAAAGTAATATATCAGTCTTATCTGTTAAAGAAATTTCACCTACTAGCTTTTTGAGAGTAAACATAGATGTAAAATCGACATCAGTAAAAGCTACTCTTTCTCTAAAAATTTTTTCCTGATTTATTACTATTTCTTGTTGTAAATCATAACGAGAAATGCTGTTGAATTCAGGAAAATTGCTTTTTAAATCATCGGCAAGGCCAATAGGAGATAGACCATAAGGTGTAAATGCATCGTCAATTTTTCTTTCTGAAATGAGCCGGTATATCCTATCCTTATTTTCATGTTGGGCATCGTATTGCTGATAATTTCGAAGATTTACAAATGAAACTAAGGCAACTGCTACTGCAATACCCATTCCTAAAATATTAATAGTAACATGAAAATGATTTTTGATAATAACTCGAAGTGCAATTTTGAAATAACTGTAAAGCATATTGCCAGATTAGTTTGAAAAGTTT
>JBCDJE010000656.1:0-2998 GCA_038748185.1 Bacteroidota bacterium | reverse complement strand
GCAAAAATAAAAACAGCTTTATAATTTTTTAAATACCTAAAAAGGCGAGACATTGGCTGTAAATTAGCTTGCTGAGATGTTTGCATGCACAGTCTTAACTTCTAAAAAAGCTATTCAAATGAATAGTAATTTAACTCTATGAATTAAAAGGATTGTGAAATTAACACTGTATAATATAATTGAAAACCAAAACACTATTATTTATGCAATCAGTTTTTGATAAGCGTTTGGTGAGCATTTCCACTTTTTGAGGAAATTTTAAGTAAAAGTACTCCTTTCGGTAAGAAAGTAATCTCTCTATATTGAAGTCCAATTACGTTGTTGAGAATATCTTTTTCTTTCTCAAAAAGTATTTTTCCGGTAAGATCATAAATTTCAACTAGTACTTTCTGTTCGTTTAACTGTTCAGGAAAAAGTATATTAAATGAATCTTGAAAAGGCATGGGATAAACTTGTAAATTGAGAGCATTCACTTTCTCTAATCCTGTTACTGAACCTCTCAATTTGCTAAAATCTGGAATACCATATCCTAGTTCATTGTCAGGACTGTTCCTTTGAGATGCAATTGTTTTTAAAGTATCAATTAGTTGCATATTGGTAAGGTTAGGAAATGCTTGCCAAACACCTGCTGCCAAACCTGTTATAAGAGGAGCCGAAAAAGAAGTACCATTGGCAACTGTAAAACTACCATTTGACCGACTTATGACTACCGAGGTGCCTTGTGCCGCTACATCAGGCTTTATTCTTCCATCAAAAGAAGGGCCAACAGAAGAAAAGCCTGCATATTGCTCCAAAGCAGTTACACCTCCTACTGTCAAAACAGAATCGCCATCTGCCGGAGGGCTAATAGTTCCCCACGGATCATTTCCTTCATTACCAGCACTTACTACAATAAGCATCCCTGTAGCTGCTGCAAAATCGGCTGCTCTAGTAATTAAAGCAGCATTGCCATCCAGATCATTTTTGCTGTAGTTTTCTAATGGATCATCAAAAAAAACGCTATAGCCTAAAGAAGTATTCAATATATCAACACCAATGCTATCGGCAAATTCTGCTGCCAACAACCAATAAAATTCTTCTAACCTCGATTCAATAGGTACATCTTCACTTCTCAATAAAACAAAATCAGCATCATAGGCCGCACCTATAAGGTTTCCCGGTGAGTATGCACCAATAACAGAAAGTACATTCGTACCATGATCATCATCATCAAAAACAGCTTCTTCTCTATCTACAAAATCATATGTAGCCAATAACTGTCCTTTTAACATTAGGGAATCAAAAGCACTAATATTCTGCACATTGCTAAAACCTCCATCTACTACCGCTATGGTGACTCCCTTGCCTGTGTAACCTTCTCGATGCATAGTAGTAATTCCTAACATATCCAGTTGATTGAAAGAATTACCATAATCTAAAATATGCCCTTCATCTTGCATTTGTTTAGAAAATAATTCAGGCATACTATTAAAATCTTCATTGTAAGTGTTAGGAGATAGTGCTCCCAAATTAAAATCTAGTTCTTTTATGAATGATAAATCCTTAATAGTCGATAAAATATCTCCATTATTCGCTTCAATGAGTGCTCCATTTAACCACTTGGTTGTGTAGATAATTTCTCCTCCTAATGCTGAGATAGAATCTAAGTACACCTCACTTACAGGTAAATCCCGCTCATTTATACTGATATTTTGCTTTGTTCTTCTTTGAATGGCTTTTTCAGACAGAAAGGCTTGTGGCTCAGAAAGATTAAATGAAGTGCCTACTTTATCCTTAAAAAAAATTAAATAACTATTTGTTTGAGAAGCAGCAGAGCTAAATGACAAACAAAAGGCAATCAGTAAAAAATTATTTATGGTGAAATACTTATTCCCATGTTGCATAATGCTCATTTTTTAAACCTAAAAACAGGTTAATAAATTATTAAACAAAAAGCTTGATCTATTCATTACAACAAATAAGCTTTTAAAACGAAATTTGTACTATTTTTTACTTAAAAAATCTCACTTGAAATCATAAAAAATATATCAGTACCTATTTCAACTTAATGACTTTATAAACACATAAACACCATGCAAAAGTTTTTAGGAAAAAATATATTAGTTGTTGGAGCAAGCTCAGGAATTGGAAAAGCCATAGCACAAATATTAATAGATGAAGGGGCAAATGTTATTTCTGCATCGCGAAACAAGCCGGAAAATCTTGATGTTCCTCATATCTCACTCGATGTTTTAAATATGAGTGGCAATGAGTTTGAAGGAAAGCTGCCCGATACACTTCATGGGATTGCTTATTGCCCAGGGACAATCAACCTAAAGCCTTTTGCACGTCTTTCTGAAGATGACTTTCTAAGGGATTTTAAAATAAATGCCTTAGGTGCTATAAAAATAGTTCAGGCTTGTATGAGAGATTTAAAAAAAGCAAAGGGGGCAAGTGTTGTTTTCTTTAGTACGGTTGCAGTACAAACAGGCATGGGATTTCATGCTAGTATTGCCAGTGCAAAGGGGGCGATAGAAGGGCTTACTAGATCACTCGCTGCCGAATTGGTAATGAGTAAAATACGTGTAAATGCCGTTGCTCCTTCTTTAACCGATACACCACTAGCAGGTAATCTTTTATCTACAAATGAAAAGAAAGAGGCTTCAGCCAAAAGACATCCTTTAGGAAGCATAGGCAAGCCTGAAGATATTGCTTCGGCAGCAACTTATCTTCTTTCCGAAGAAAGTGGATGGATGACAGGACAAATCCTTAAAGTAGATGGAGGCATCTCGTCTGTTAGGAATCTCTAATCTGTTTTAATTTTAAAACACTTCAATTCTAGTTTTATCGAATGAAAATTTCAATTTTTTGGCATAGAAGAGATATCAGGCTGGCAGATAATGCTGGTCTTTACCATGCTTTAGGTCCAAGACGGACCCGGAGAGCACGTAGCTGCCGATGACGGCACCGGCGAGGACAAGCAGAAGAAAGCGTCCCATGGCAGGATGTGGTTAGCGGT
>JBCDJE010000655.1:0-2999 GCA_038748185.1 Bacteroidota bacterium | reverse complement strand
GTAAATAAGGGCAATAGCGATGAATTACTTACTATCAAGTTTAGATACAAAAGACCAGATGAAAATAAGAGTAACCTCATTACACAAGTACTTAAAAATACTCCTTTATCTGCTAATAAAACTTCAGATAACTTTACATTTTCTGCAGCAGTAGCTGAGTTTGGTATGTTACTTAGAGATTCTGAGTTTAAAGGTGAAGCATCTTATGCACAAGTGATGCGACTTGCCAAAGAAGCCAAAGGAAAAGACAGCGAAGGATACAGACAAGAATTCATAAATATGGTTAATTCTTACAAACTGTATACAAAAAGATAGTAGAGTATGAGAATTATTTCTTAAATTTTGCTTTAATATTAACAAGAGATTTACAAATCTCGTTTATACTATTAACATCACAAGTATATGACTTGTGATGTTAATAATTTTGGAGCTTTTATTTATTTCTACGATTTATGAAAAAAGGACTGTTATTCACGGCCTGTCTGGCTTTGCTTTTGTTTTCTTTTACCAAAAACCCTTTTGCTGAAATTCCTTCTGAAGAGACAATAGACAAAATAAACTCAAAAGAAAATAAAGCGGTTACTTTATCAGTAGAAAATATTATTGATGCCAGTGTATTTGTAAATGATAAGCAACTGTACCAAGAGAAATGGCATGAACTCCCCCAACCGAAATTCTGGAGAAAAGTAATTAGGCTTTCACCTGAATATTGCATAGTAAACGTAGCTACTAATAGACAAATTCTTTCCGAAATTCCTACAAATTATTATATGGATAAAACTCGGTTTGCCAGAGATGCCTTTAAAGACAGTGTGATAATAGCTAATAATCTTCCTAGAAACACACCCATTTATGTTACTTCAGGAAAAAACCATTATTATAAATTCGAAAACACCTTAGATGCTATACCGAAAGCTGTAGAAATTTTCGAACAGTTGAATGTAGATCCTTGGTTTGCTCAGGCAATACTATTAATAGAAAGCCCAAACAAGTTACAAAAGTCTTCTACAGGTGCTTATGGCCCTTTTCAACTAATGCGAGGTATTGCTCGTATGTATGGCTTAGAAGTAAATCGTTATAAAGATGATAGGCGCTACCTCGATAAGTCTGCCACAGCAGCAGCAAAGTTTATTAAATCGGTTTGTATACCCGAAACTGAGAAAATACTTATAAATAAGCGGATCAATTATACAAAAGACCAACTTTGGTTTAAACTGTTAGTTTTGCATGTATACCATGCAGGAGCCGGTAATGTTTCTTCAGCAGTTTCAATTATGCCTCCGGTAAAAAATGGGCAGGAATTTATAAAAACACTTTGGCAAACAGAAAGTAGAGGCTTTAGAAATGCTTCTCAAAACTATTCTCAAATTGCCCTCGCAGCACTTATTGAACTCGATGAAATTTTAAAACCATACCAACCCTTAGAATTGAAAACCATACCACCAGTTTTAATCGGTAATGAATAGTAATTCGCTTCGTATATTTGGAACATTTCCTACTGAACAGGATGTTTTCCGCTTATGACGATACAAGAAAGTCGTAGTTATTCTTACCTCAATGCTATTGGTACCGCAGTGCCTAACTATAAGATCGATCAATCACAAATTGCCGATCTTTTTGCAAATAAATTAGATTTAAGTCAGCAAGCCACACATGAGTTAAGAGTATTACATAGAGCAAGCGGTATTCGCAATAGATATACTGTTATTCCTGATTTTTTATCTTATACAGAAAGTAATTTTTTTAAAAGAAAAAATTTCCCAAAAGTATCGGAAAGGATGCAACTGTATGTGCAAGAAGCACCCACATTGTCTTTAAAAGCAATTGAAAATTGTTTGCTCAAAGCCAAGAATACTAGTATAAAAGATATCACTCATCTTATTACTGTTTCTTGTACTGGTATGTATGCGCCTGGGTTAGATATTCAACTTATTGAAGCTACAGGTTTGAATACTGCAGTACAACGTACAGCGATTAACTTTATGGGCTGCTATGGCGCTTTTAATGGTTTAAAAGTGGCAGATAATATATGTCGATCGCAACCAGACGCCAATGTGTTGCTCCTTTGTGTAGAACTTTGTACCATTCATTTTCAAGATAGCAATGCGCCAGACGACTTACTTTCCAGTACCTTATTTGCTGATGGTGCTGCTGCTGCTTTAATACAAGGAAAACAAGAAAAAGGTAATACAGCCATCCAATTACGGCAGTTCTACTGCGATCTCTTTCCAGATGGCAAGAGAGATATGAGTTGGCATATTGGGGATTTTGGTTTTGAAATGAAACTGTCTGCATATGTACCGGCACTTCTAGGAAAAGGTATCGGTAAGTTATTGAATAACTTATTGGCAAATACCAACCTCAATAGAAATAATATTGATTTGTTTGCCATTCATCCAGGTGGTAAACGCATCCTTGAAGTAATTGAAGAAAAGCTAGAGATTGAACGTGAGCAAAATCGTTTTGCTTTTGAGATATTAAAAAACTACGGAAACATGTCATCAGTAACTATCTTGTTTGTATTAGACTTGTTACTTAAAGAAGAAAAAAACACCTCACTAAAGAAAAACATCATGGCTTTAGCATTTGGTCCTGGTCTTACTATGGAATCGGCTTTAATGAGATTATTACCTTCATAATTAATGCTGTAAACAAGTCCTATTCAACACAGTTATCAATTGTTACTTAGACTTCATAGCTTATAATACTGTCATTAATCTTCTTTTGTTTTATTTGATGCGTTTCATAAATATGAAAATGATTTTTTTAGATTTTTTTTAGATTTTTTTGAATTTTTCTAATATATTCAACAGTAATATTTCAACTTCATCATTTAAATTAATCTTATCACCTTACCTACTTTAAATAAGAAAATTATTTAGCAAATGAAACAGTCATTACGATTACAACTTTCCTCCATGATGTTTCTCGAATACTTCGTTTGGGGAGCTTGGTATGTAACTATGGGGACTTATCTAAGCCAAACGCTACAGTTTTCG
>JBCDJE010000654.1:0-3014 GCA_038748185.1 Bacteroidota bacterium | reverse complement strand
CAATTTTCTTGGATTTTTGGCGAGCTCTACTAAACATTACTCTTAATAAGTTATCATCATTGCCCATCCTTTTTACCAAAGTACTTTCATATGCATCCCAATTGGCAATTTCTTTTTGAGCAACTCCTGTTTCAATGGCCGCTTTAGCTACAGCAGGTGTTACTGTGGTTAGTAACCTTGGGTCAAAAGGTTTTGGTATGATGTATTCCTTACCAAAAGCTATACTCGACTGGTTATAAGCCTTCATCACAATATCAGGTACTGGTGCTTTTGTAAGGCTTGCTATTGCTTTTACTGCGGCAAGCTTCATGGCTTCATTAATCTCAGTAGCCCGAACATCAAGCGCACCTCTAAAGATGAAAGGGAAGCCTAAAACATTGTTCACTTGATTCGGGAAATCAGATCTGCCTGTGGCAATTATTACGTCACTTCGTGTTTCAATAGCTAAGTTATAATCAATTTCCGGGTCTGGGTTTGCAAGTGCAAAAACAATAGGTTTCTCAGCCATATTCAACAACATTTCAGGAGTCATTACATTGCCCTTGGAAAGGCCAAGAAAAAAATCACTGCCTACAAGTGCTTCATCAAGGGTATTTATATCTCTGGCAGTAGCATAATCTTTTTTAAAGCCACCTAGTCCTTCTCTATCCTCTCGAATTACACCTCTACTATCGCAAACAATAATATTTTCTTTTTTTACACCAAGTTCAATAATAATTTTAATGCAAGAAATAGCAGAAGCACCTGCTCCCGATACAACTACTTTCATTTCATCCATTTGTTTTCCAACTACTTCTACGGCATTTAAAAGTGCCGCGCCTGATATGATAGCAGTGCCATGTTGGTCATCGTGCATTACAGGGATATTCATTTCTTTTTTTAACCTGCTTTCTATTTCAAAACAGTCTGGTGCTTTTATATCTTCTAAGTTAACACCTCCAAAAGTTGGCTCTAATGCTTTTACAACTGATATAAACTCCTCCTTATTTTTAGTATTAAGTTCTAAGTCAAATACATCAATTCCAGCAAAAATTTTGAATAAAATTCCTTTTCCTTCCATTACGGGTTTAGAGGCCTCAGGTCCAATATCTCCTAACCCCAATACCGCAGAGCCATCAGAAATAACAGCCACTAAATTGCCTTTTGCTGTATATTCGTATACCGATTCAGGGTTTTCTGCTATTGCTAAACAAGGAAAGGCAACTCCCGGCGAGTAGGCTAGTGCTAGATCCCTTTGAGATTTGGAATCTTTTGTAGGTATTACTTCGATTTTTCCGGGTATATTTTTTTTGTGATATTCAAGAGCATCTTCTCGTCTTATTTTACTTTTAGCCATTGTTTATGGTTATGTTAGATAATATTTCATTGATTCAGCAAAGAAAGAATTTTTTTGAATATCTTATGAAACTAGTAAGATTATTTGTTAGCTATGAGGAACAGAATACAATACTGACTTGTTGAAAGTAGGTTGATAATATTACATATTAAAGTGTTTCAAAAATGAGAAAAACAGAAAAATTGATAATTTTTTTAAGTCTTTTTGTATTCTTCTGTGCAAATGTTAATGCTCAGGATGAAGAAGAACAGAAAGAAAAAATTCCATTGCTTGATAGGTTATATTTTGGCGGTAATGTAGGACTTCAATTTGGTGATATAACATTTATCGATGTGTCTCCACAAGTTGGTTACAGGGTTACAGAAAAGTTTTCTGCAGGCGTTGGTGGTACGTATCGTTACATTAATAATAAGATTTTTTTTCCACCTTTTGAAACTAACGTTTTAGGTTACAGAATTTTTGCTAGGTATGATGTCACTCCTGTAGTTTACCCTTATGCTGAATATGAAAATTTAAGCTTACGTATTGGTAATGAAACTAATAGAGAATGGTTTGATGCTTTTTTTATAGGTGCAGGTTTTTTTCAGCCTATTGGAAGGCGAGGAGGTATAAATATCTTGGCATTGTATAATTTGAATTACACAGCTATTACCTCTCTTTATAATACACCTTGGGTTTTTAGAGTTGGTTTTCAATTCTGAAGAACCACATTTATCAATTCTTCATGAGTGAATAATTAATAATAAATGTAATAGTATGCGTTAATGGATAGGATTCTGTGGTTTTACAGACTTAGTGATTTTAATCAAGAAATTTTATCTTTTAACATATGAAGTTTTCAGTTAAGCATCTACTGTTTATACTTCTTTTACTATTAGTTTCAGGAGAAATCTTTTGCCAACGAGGAAAGTATAGCGGCCGTTTCACTAAAAAGAAAAGATACTGGAGTATTGGGTTCACAGCGAACGTACTCAATTACTTTGGCGATATAGTTCCCAAAAACACTATAACAAGCTTTGACCCTGAGTTTTCGCGCCCAAATATTGGATTATATATTCAGAAGAGGTTATTTCCTAGCGTCTCGCTTAGACTGAATGCTACTTGGGGGCAGATGGCAGGCAGTGATTTGAGAACATCTGACCCAGAAGACTTAGAAACGGGCGGCTTTTACCGTTATAGAAGAAATCTTCATTTCAGAAATACAATTTATGAGCTTTCTGCTGTGGGCATTTATGATTTTATAAAGAACCCTAGTCTTTCATATAGAAGACCAGAGATTCCAATTCCTTATGCTTTAGTTGGGATAGGACTTTTTTACCATAACCCACAAGCGAAAAGGCCTGAAGGGTTTACCGGAACAGAATGGGTAGACTTAAGACCGCTTAAAACAGAAAATCAATTAACCCCTTATGCACCAATAGGCATATCCATTCCGCTAGGTTTAGGAGTAAGGTATCGGGTTACACGACAAATTGATGTTGCATTTGAAATGTCATACAGGGTAGTCTTTACCGATTATTTAGACGATATTAGTGGTAATTACGTTGATCCGGCTTTGTTTGATGATGATCTGGCAAGGGCTTTGCACGATAGGTCAGCTGAGAGTGTAGATTTATTTAGTGGTGAAGAAAGAATACCAGAAATTGTTGGAGAAGTAATCGATTATGTGAGTCCTATT
>JBCDJE010000653.1:0-3020 GCA_038748185.1 Bacteroidota bacterium | reverse complement strand
CTATTAAAATGAGTAAAACAAGCGCGCCTATTAAAGCCAATAATGAGTTGATGACGGACTCAGTTAAAAATTGTAATATTAAGTCTCTTTTGTAAGCACCTGTTACCTTTCGTACGCCAATTTCTTTAGCCCTATTGAGAGACCGAGCAATAGATAAATTCATATAGTTTAAGCAAGCTGAAAGCATAATTACAGCTGCCAGAAATGCTAAAAAATAATAAGCCATCATGGGTAAGTTATCACTTGGCGGATTACGAACAATGATGCCTGGTGTGATATTACTAAGCTTTTGACCCATTAGCATAAATCCTTTAGGAACATCAGGATTGGTATATTGATGCGATACTAGGTCATTTAATGCTACTGTTAAATCTTCTTGTTTTTTATCAGAATCGAGTAAAACATAGGTATAACTTTGTTCAGCTTGCCAACTATTAGTGAAATCATTGATTTTGTTTGTCTGGAATAAAATGGGTAAAGAAGCTGATGAAACCAATACATCAAATTTTAAATGAGACTTTTCTTGGCTATTGGCAAGCACTCCTATTACAGTAAACAGCCCCCAGTTAGCAGTTGAATCCATTTCGCCTTGATTAAAGAAATCAACAGTTTTTCCAATAGGATTTTCACCACGGAATAACTGATGCGCTATTTCACTGGTAATGACTATTGAATTGGGGGATGTTAAAGCGGTCGACTTATCACCCAATGCCCATTCATAACTAAAGACATCGAAAAAAGAGGTATCAGTAAAATAACCGTTCAAAGCAGCATTTTGCTGATCGTAAATAGTATTTACACTTACACCTCTAATTAAATGTGTTGATTTTTCAATAATCGGATAGTTTGTTTTTAAAATACCAGCTAATGGAAAAGCGGTTAAAGCGTTTGCTGCTTTCGAGTTGGCTTCATCGGAAATGATACGGTATAACCGATCTTTATTTTGATGGAATTGATCATAACTTTTCTGATCTGCTAACAAAGTGATAATTAACATACCAACCGACATAGAAATCGCCAGACCAAAGATATTTATAAATGAAAAAGTCTTGTACTTTAAGATATTTCTGAACCCTACTTTCAAATAATTTTTAAACATAGCATAACGAGTTAAATGATACCTTCCTGTTAGTGATCTAATAATCTCCGGTCTAAAAAGCAGTATAACCTCTTTTAAAAAAATCCACTTCGCTTTTTTTACACTTTGTTCCTGTACCTTCTGCTTAAACCTTTCCATCAAATCTCCTTCAATATCTTCGACATACTCCGGATGGCAGAACCATCTGAAGAAGCGAAGGTGTAGTTTTGGTGGAGAAGGCTTTTTATTCATTTTTCAATGTTTTTATAGGATTAGCAAATGCTGCCTTTACCGTTTGGAAAGCTACACATGAAAGTGAAATCAGTACCAGAAGTACAATCGGAATGAAAAGTGAAGTACCATGAATAGCTGTTTTGAAACTGTAATTCTCAAGCCACTTTTCCATAAAAAAATAGGCAACAGGAGTACCTATAAGAATCGCTACAAAAATCTGTATCAAGTAGTCTTTGGTAAAAAGCCCTAAAATATTTACAGAAGAAGCACCATAAGTTTTTCGAATGCCTACTTCTTTCTTCCTTTTCATCGATACAAAAAGAGATAAACCAAATAAGCCTAGACACGCTATAAAAACAGAGATAGTGGTAAATACTTCGAAGATTTTTCTAAATCGAATGTCTCCAACATATTGGGCATTAAAGCTTTCATCTAAAAAATAGTAGTCGAAAGGCAAGTCTGAATAGGTTTTATTCCAAATAGCTTCAACATCTTTTATAGTAGCTACTAATTTCTCATAGTCCTGATAGTTGATCGCATTTAGCTTTACAGAAATATGCCCTCTCAAAGAATTAAATTGGAAAATAAGGGGAGGAATATCTTCTTTTAATGATTGATGGTGGTAGTCATCAATTACCGCCAAAATTTCATAGACTTTCCCACCATTTTCACTTTGAATAATTTTTTGGGAGATTAATTCATCGAAATTGGTATAACCTAGCTTCTTTGCTGCCGTCTTATTAATAATTATCCCTTTTTTATTTTTCCAGAACTGATCTTTCTCAAAAGGTTCACCGGCTAATACTTCTAATTCATATTGATTGATGAAATTAGCATCAATGCCAATAAGGTGTAGATTAAGCATTTCATTATGCTTTTCCAGTTTAACACTTACATCCTGTCCATTCCCACCTCCCGGAGTCATGGTAGATGAGGCTGTTCCCTCAACAGTTGACAATGCTTCTACTTCTGTCTTAAATGTTTTAAGACGTTCAACTTTTCCATTCCAACCATCCTTAGCTGTTTTTACGATGAGCGTTCTGCTCAAATCTATTCCTAAATCTTGGTTTTGGATAAACCGCATTTGATCGGAAATAATAAAAACACCTATCATGAGCACAATGGATATGCTAAACTGAAAAATCACCAATGTTTTCCTAAAACCTACCTTATGGGTTGATTGAAATATTTTTCCTTTTAATGCATCTATCGGGTTAAGTCCAGCGAGAATAATTGCTGGATACAAAGAAGTGATAACAGCTCCGATAAAAAAGACTAACAAAAATAAGGGGTTGATAAAAGTTTGCCATTCGTTTAAAGGCAATACGCGATTATTAGTAAATATCCTTAAATAAGGAAAGATCAAAAACACAATACCTAAAGCACACATTAACCCAATAATATTTAGTAATAGTCCTTCAAAAACGAACTGCCTGATAATTTGGGATTTAACTGAACCAAGCACTTTTCTTACCCCCATTTCTTTAAACCTTCCTAATGCTTTCGCCCCGGCAAGATTAATGAAGTTGATCCAAGTTACTAGTAAAATGAATATTCCTACTATTGCCAACATATATTCTATATTTGAGAGATTTCCTTTTATAGGCTCTAAAGCAATTTGAATATCCTTTTGATGGCTTTGAAATACTTCAAGTGTTTGAATATCATGAGTAAGCTTTTTTGCTAGCTGCTTAGGATTAGATTTTTG
>JBCDJE010000652.1:0-3028 GCA_038748185.1 Bacteroidota bacterium | reverse complement strand
CTGCATTAGATGATTTTAAAAGAGGAAATATAAGCTTTCCATTGGAGAATCTTAATCCTGGTGTACACAGCTTAACGCTCAAAGTTTGGGATAATCATAATAATTCAGTTGAAGAAACAATAAATTTTAAAGTAGTTGAAACTGGGACTCAGGCAGTGTCTAATTTAAATAGTTCGCCAAATCCTTTTAGTTTTTCTACTAAACTATCATTCTTCAATCAATTAGTTGGAGAACAGATAGAAATCAATGTCGGCATATATGATGCTTCTGGAAAATTGGTAAATGAATTTTATCGAAATATTGCAAATACAACTTCAAATGTTGATATTTTAGAATGGAACGGTTATAGTAGTGTGGGTAATAAAGTGAAAGCAGGATTGTATATTTTTAAAGTTTATATAAACTATCCCGAAAGTAATTTAGACTACAATGAAACTACCAAAGTTTTTTTTAGAAATTAACGACTTTTGAGCTTATTTGACTGCCCATGAAACAACTTTACTAAGTTACAGTTTTAATGTCTTTTTTCTTCAATCTTCACTACATGAAGTAAAGATTGAAGAACCTATTTTTCCATTTTACAAACGATAATTGATGCTGTAGCCTTGGTTTTAAAGTTATTCACTACTATTAAATTAAAAAGAATTATGTTTAAGCATTTCAGTATTTCAATACTGGTATTTATATCAAGTATTGTCACGCTTTATTCTCAGGGAGGTAATCCTCAAGGTCAAGCACCCTTGATAATTGGTCAGGATGATGAGCAAGCTATTATTACTGCTGTTCCATTTCTTACTATTGCTCCAGATGCAAGAAGTGCAGGCATGGGAGATGTCGGTGTAGCTATTTCGCCTGATGTGAACGCTACTTACTGGAATCCTTCTAAGCTCGCCTTTGCAGAAAATGATATGGGAGCATCGGCTTCAGTCTCACCTTGGTTACAAAGAATCGCCGGAGATATGGCTATTTATTATCTATCTGGGTATAAAAAAATCAATAGCAACAGTGCTGTAGGTGTTTCTATGAGGTTTTTTGACTTAGGTGATATGGATTTTACAGATATTAATAGGGCTATTATTGCAACTTTTAACCCTAGAGAATTTTCATTTGATGCAAGTTATGCATTAAAACTTTCACAACGATTCAGTATGGGTGTTACTACTAGGTTTATTCACTCAAATCTTTCTGGTAATTTTTCCAATGGAGCAAGCAATACCGATACAAAACCTGCGAACTCACTTTCAGCCGATATTTCTGCATACTATAATAACGATGAGCTAATTATTGGGGGGTACAGTTCTCAGTTAGCATTTGGGGCTAATTTGAGTAACATGGGTCCTAAAATTACTTATTCCAATGAAGAGAATAGAGATTTTATACCAACCACTCTAAGGTTAGGTACTGCACTTACTTCGGAGTTCGATACTTATAATAAGTTGACCTTCGCGTTTGACATCAGTAAGCTTATGGTGCCTACTCCACCTATTACTGATGATGACGGAAATATTATTGCAGGATCCGATCAAAGTGATAAAGGTTGGGTTGAAGCTATGTTTTCATCTCTTGGCGATGCACCTAACGGATTTGGTGAAGAAATGCGGGAACTTATGCTTGCAGTAGGCTTAGAATATTGGTACAACGATTTAGTAGCAGTAAGGGGAGGGTATTTTAATGAAAATCAGACAAAAGGGAACCGCCAATATTTTACCTTAGGTGTAGGACTTAGATATCAAGTATTTGGGATAGACTTTTCTTATCTCGTATCAAAGCAACAAAATCATCCACTTGCCGATACACTACGGTTCTCTTTATTATTTAATCTAAATGGAAAAGCCGACTCTGCTAAGTTAGATTCAGCAAATTAGGTAGTTGCTTTAAAACTATGCTTAATAGGTCTATACCCCCTGAGTTTGTACCAATAAATGACATTAACCTTAAACAGGCCGACTCTCGCGTATTAAAAAATGGGATAAAAGTCCATAGTATTAATGCTGGGGGTCAGCCAATATTAAATCTCCAACTTATCTTTAAAGCAGGGAAATGGTATGAGAAAAAGCAAGGGAGTGCACTTTTACTCTCGAAGCTCATGCTTGAAGGAAGTAAAAAATTTGATGCCTCAGAGATAAGTTATTTTTTTGATAAGCACGGTATATTTTGGGAGATAGGGTCTGGTACAGATCATATTACCATCGATATTTATCTCCTTTCAAAGTATGTACACAAAATTTCTGCAATAATAGTTGATTTGCTCTCTAACGCTTTATTACCTCTTTCAGAATTTCAAACGATAAAAAAGAGATTAGCACAGCAGTTATTAGTTAATCTTCAAAAAACATCTTTTAAAGCAAGTACTCTTTTTAAAGAAAGTTTATTTGGTAAAGAACATCCTTATGGTTACGCACTTACTAATGAAATACTCAAGAATTTAATACATAGCGATGTATTAGAGTACTATAATAATTTCATTAAAGAGCAACCTTTTGAAGTTATTGCCTCTGGAAATATAGATCAAAAATTAATAAATCAAATAACAGCAGCTTTTGCTAATTTACCATTGCAAAAAGAAAAAAACATTGTAGGGAGAAATCATAAGAAAAATGAGATAGATAAAACCCCAAAAAGTTTTTATGATCACAGAGAAGGCAATGTGCAAACATCAGTAAGAATAGGATTTGAGTTTCAAAAGCGAAATCATCCTGATGCTATTAAGATTGAAGTATTAAATCGAATCTTAGGAGGGTACTTTGGATCAAGACTAATGAAGAATTTGCGTGAGGAAAAAGGCTATACCTATGGTATTCATTCAAGTTTAGTGTATGCTAAACAAGCAGGGTACTTTTGTATCAGTACTGATGTAATTAAAGAAAAAAGAAATGAGGCGGTTGATGAAATTCATAAGGAGATTGAGAAGCTGAGAAACGAAGCTGTGAGTGAAGAAGAGTTAGCACTTGTGAAAAATTATATAATCGGAAACTTTATTAAAGGAATAAACTCCCCTTTTTCTCTTACCGAACATTTTAAAACTACT
>JBCDJE010000651.1:0-3028 GCA_038748185.1 Bacteroidota bacterium | reverse complement strand
TTTTTTTCATCACAGAAAGCAATTATTAAGATTTATGAAATTCAGTTTTACCTTACTATTCATATTATTAAATACTTATACTTTTGTTTTCTCTCAACTAGCTGAAAACTCGGAGTTAGCTAATGGTAATATCTATAAGATTGGTATTACCAAAGATGGAATTTATAAAATAGATGCAACACTACTGCAAAGCCTTGGAATAGATTTAAACGCGGTTGATCCTACTAATATCAGAGTTTTAGGTTATGGTGGTGGTATGTTACCACAAGCAAATAGTGCAAAGCGTTTTGATGATTTAATCGAAAACGCAGTAAAAGTTCAAGGAGGAGGTGACGGCAACTTTAATGCAGAAGACTATATATTATTTTATGCAAGAGGGCCTCATAAATTGAAGTACAATAAAGCTGAAGAAAAATACCAATATGAAACGAACCTATTTTCTGATACAAGCTATTATTTCATAAAATTAGATTCAAAAGTATCAAAAAAAGTAGAAGAGCTTGATGAAATAGCTGAGACTATTAGTGCAATTACCACCTTCGATGAGTTAATACATCATGAAATAGATGAGACTAATTTACTGAATGAAGATAATTTAAGAGGAGGAGTAAATGCGGGCTCTGGTAGGCGATGGTTTGGTGAGCGTTTTGACTTTAACCGAGTATACGATTTCAGTTTTAGTGCTCAGGGAATTGTTGAAGATTCTTTAATCAAATTAAATACTTCACTCATGTCATCATCTCCGGTAGGAGGTGTTTTCAATATTTCATATAATCAAAATGCTATTTCAAAGGTTACAATTCCGCCTGTAGTGGAGTCTACATATGGTATAAAAGGAAGAATTGCCGAAAGTACCTATGAATTTCCTTCAACAAGTAATTCAGCTATTAATATTACTTTTGAATATGAGAAAAAAACAAGTGCCAGTAAAGATGCTGGTTATCTCGATTTTTTTACAATTCATTATAAAAAAAGATTAGGTGTTTATGATAACCAAACCACTTTCAGATCGGCAGAAACGTTGAATAATACTTTCTCTAAGTTCATTTTTGCAAATGAAAGTAGCGAATTTGAAGTGTGGGATATTACATTACCAGAAAATGTTTACCAATGTAAGCTCAAAAATGAAAATAATGCTTCCTATTTCATAGCTAGTTCAGATACTTTAAAAGAGTTTGTGGCCTTTAGAGGAAGCGATTTTGACTTACCTATTCCAATAGGAAAGGTGAACAATCAAAACCTACATGCATTAAATCCTACAAATCTCATAATTATTACCCCCGATTTTCTCAAAGCAGAGGCACAAGAACTTGCCGATTTTAGAGAAATAAATGACAACCTTTCTGCAAGGGTAGTTATCGTAGATGAAATATATAACGAATTTTCTTCTGGTAGACAGGATATAACTGCCCTGAGAGATTTTATTAGATTTATATACAGAAAAGGGAGTGGTAATAATTCGTTAAGGTATGTATTGCTTTTTGGTGATGGTAGCTACGACTATAAAAATAGAACAGCAGAAAATGCTAATGGTAGTTTAATCCCCATTTATCAGTCCTATGAATCCCTTCATCCAATATATAGTTATTCTTCTGATGATTACTTCGCCTTTATGGATGAAGCTGAAGGTGCATGGTCAGAAGACTCGCAAGATGTATTCCACGATATGGATATTGGCATTGGCAGACTTCCAATAAATAATTTGCAAGAAGCCCAAGCCGTAGTTGATAAATTGAAAAGGTATAGCAGTACTAGAGAATCATTAGGTAACTGGAGAAAAAAAATACTTTTTGTTGCTGATGATGGAGATGCAAATACCCATCAACTACAAGCGAATAGATTAGGTATACTTGTAGAAAATAACTTTCAACAATTTAATGCGAACAGGATATTTGTAGATGCCTTTCCTCATACAATAGTTAATGCAAAAAGATTTTCCCCAGCTGTTAGAGAAGAAATTAATAGAAATATAGACGAAGGCGTACTAATAGTTAATTACAGTGGCCATGGATCTGAGTTAAGATGGGCAGATGAAAGTATTCTCACAACTGCAGAAATAAAAAATTGGGACAATACGGATAGGTTACCCTTGTTTGTAACAGCAACATGTGAATTTGGTAGGTATGACGATCCGGTTTTAAAGTCAGGTGCTGAATATGCAATGGTAAACCCAAATGGGGGAGCAATTGGACTTTTAACAACCACGCGCCCGGTATTTTCAAATACTAATTTTTTGCTTAACCAAGCTTTCTACGATGCAGTATTTGAACCAGTTGAAGGAGAAATGCCAAGACTAGGAGATGTACTCACAAAAACAAAAAATAATAGCAATGCTGGAGTGGTCAATAGGAACTTTGCTTTGCTGGGAGACCCTTCGATGAAACTGGCATACCCACAAGAAAATATTGTTGTTACTAGTGTGAAAAATAAAAATGTAGAAGAAGTAGATACTATTAGTGCCTTGGATTTTGTACAATTAGAAGGTGAGATAAGGCGTAATGATCAAATAGCAAGCGACTTTGATGGATTGATGGAGTTAACTGTTTTTGACAAACTTACTACAATAACTACACTTGGTGATGAGGGACCAAATACAGTAATGGAATTTGAAGACCTTCAAAGTGTAATACATAGGGGGAAAGTATCAGTATCCGCTGGAAAATTTAAAGCAGAGTTTGTAGTACCAAAAGGTATTTCATATAATTTTGATTATGGAAAAATAAGTTTATATGCCCAGCATAAAGATGAAGTGAGAGATGCTTCTGGTCATCTTAGTGATTTAATGATTGGAGGGTCGTCCTATGATTTTGATATAGATAATACACCACCAGAGTTGTCGCTTTTATTAGAAGATAGTAGCTTTGTTGATGGCAGTACTGTTCCATCCAATACAATATTATATGCTAATATATTCGATGAAAATGGAATAAATATTACAGGTAATGGAATTGAGCAAGAAATAATAGCAATACTTGATGAAGAACAGACTTATTATTTGAATGATTATTTTATTACTGCATTAGATGAT
>JBCDJE010000650.1:0-3030 GCA_038748185.1 Bacteroidota bacterium | reverse complement strand
GCAGCAACAGCAACGATCGTGGTTTTGAGCATCTTGCCCCTCCGGAATCTGGATCACGTCCAGCTGAGAGGCCCGAGGCCGCAGATCGGTTCAAAAAATCTTCAATACAATATTGCCAAGAAACTATTCCATCGTATTTACTATAAATTGAAGTAAATGGAACCGGTGGTACTTCTTTTAATTTTTCAATAAGATAAGGATCTATTTTTTCAGCCTCCTTTCCTTTCACTAGCTTGTAAAACCATTTGGCTAAACTCGGTTGCATTAAGCCTTTGTAAGGGGAACCAAGTGTAATTACCATTCTGATACATTCCGGTATATCATGGGCTACAGCTCTTGCATAAACTCCACCTAAACTCCAACCTACTATGCTCACTTTCTTATTGTATCTTTTTTGTAATTCCTTTATTCTCGCTTCGACCTTAATTAAATCTTCAGGGTTACCCATATTGGCTCCCAAGCGCCAACGATGCGGAGATAGATTCCTGTCTTTTAAAAAATACCGTAAAGGACTGGTAGAAAAGTCTGAAGCCATAAGCCCCGGTAAAACTAAAACAGGATGTCTGTCTCCCTTTGGGGTAAATTTTAAAAATGGATAAGCTAATACTAAACCAGTTAAGCCTAAAAAAGCCCTACTTTCAAGCATGAGTAGCCACCACGAAGGAGCGGTAATTTCTGAAACTTTTTCAGTCATTTTCACTGCATTTAAATGATGTTGTATATTCTTCTAAAATTAGGCAATATTTAATGTTTATATTATCAGAACAACTATTTAGACTTTAAAAGATATTTTAATGAAGGAAAAATATTATTTGCAATATATGTTAAAATCAAAACTCATTATTCGCGTTAAAAATAAAAGTTAATTCTAAATACAGATAATATAGATTTCTTTATTCAGTATTCGCATGAAGCTTACACTTGCAGAGGAACTTTTACTAATTGCACTAGACGATAAAAGAGGAAAACTAATTACGTCTTCAAATTTCTCTTTAGATTTCTGCCTCTCAGGAGCTATTTTATTCGATCTAACATTTGGCAATCAAATTATTTTGAGAGAAAAGACACTTGAAATTGCAAGTGAAATTGAGCCAGAAGATGCTATTATGAAGCAAGCTTACCAAATAATTGCACAGAAAAACAAGTCGGAAGATATGCAATTTTGGATCAATGAATTATGCGAAAAAATTACAGGAATCCGTTATGCGATTTTAGAAAATTTAGTAGCCAAAGATGTGCTTTATAAAGTAGAGAAGAAACTTTTAAAAATATTCTCTAACCCTCGTTACTTACCCAAAAATGGAGAGCTAGAGTATGCCGTTAGGGCTAGGATAAGAGAAATAATTTTACATAACCAACCTCATGATATTAAAAGTACCATGCTCATAGCTTTGGTAAATACGGCAGACCTTGTTGAGGAGTTATTTCCCGCATTAAATGATTTAAAGATAGCAAGAGAATGGATTAAGAAAATTTCTGTAGAAAATAACGTACATATTTCTATCTCTAATACACTTAAGGAAATTCAGAAAGCGGTAGATGCTTCTATTATTGTACCTGCAATAGTAAGAGCTTAATTGATTGTTTAATTGTACTAATCTATTTATCAGAAGTACTTTCTTTTTTAGTTTTTTTTGTTATTTCCCTTCTGGCAATTAATTTTCCTTAAATTGCTCTAAATATTAATCTATTATTTCTAATTGATATTCCTTTTTTCAAGATTTGAATTTCAATAATTAAAATTTATTATTTTGCTATTGTATTGATTGTAATTAGTTAAAACCTAGTTATTACTCCCCACTATTAAATTTTTGTACTGATGTTAAAATCTAATTTTTATTTATTTGTCCTTTCAAGTCTATTAGTTATTGCTTGTGGTAGCAGACAAGAGCTAAGTGATTCAAAAAGTAGTAGCCCATTGTTAGGGTTAAGTATTAATAATACGGCATCGTTTGAACGTATTGATGAACCGATTAGCTTAAAAAGAGCTGATATAGAAGAAGTTTTAGGCAATCTACCTAGTGGTGAAACGCTTTTAGTGCAAGACGAAAACGAAGTAGTTATTCCATCTCAAATAGATGATATTGATATGGATGGTAATTGGGATGAACTAGCATTTGTAGTCAGCTTATCTCCTCAAGAAAGCAAGAGACTTATTATTACACTAACAACATTAACAGATAATCATGCCCATAAAAACAGAACAAACATCAGATTTGCCCATAATCGTGCTGGTGAAAATGATTATACAGTACTCGAGAAAGAAGTAAGACCAGTTGACCATTCTAAACAAAATAATACTGGAAAATATCAAATGGAGGGGCCTGCCTGGGAAAATGATATAGTTGCTTTTAGATTATATTTTGATAGCCGTAATGGTAAAGATATTTTTGGTAAAAAAACGAGCGAAATGGTGCTAGACTCTGTAGGAATTGTTGGCAACTATCATGAGCTACAGGACTGGGGGATGGATATTTTAAAAGTTAATAATTCGCTTGGAGCAGGTGCGATTGCTATGTATGAAGATAATCAGTTGTATAGATTAACTGGTTGTGATACAATTATTTATAAAAAGATTTTTGAAGGACCAATCCGTTCCAGGCTCCGGTTAAGCTATAGCAACTGGAATGTGAACGATCATAACTATGGCTTTAAAGAAGAAATTACGATTTGGGCAGGACAATCTTGGTATGAGAGCCAATTAACCCTCTCAGGTTTTGAGGGAGAAACTGAACTAGTAACCGGTATTGTAAATATATATAGCGATTCTGCTTCTTTCAGAAACTACCAAGAAAAAGCAATATCGCTATCTACACATGCACCACAAGCATTTACCGGCGAATATTTGGGAATGGGTGTATTAGCAAAAACTCAAGACTTTGCTGAATACGGAAAAGCACCTGATAATGGTAAAGGGGTAACAGAAACTGATTTTATAAGATTAAAAGCCTTTCCAGAAAAACCTGTCGCTTTTAGGTTTTTTGCAGGTTGGGAATTCCAAGACAAAGGTTATGCTGATTACCAGTATTT